>NZ_JAJVKV010000008.1:300000-442838 GCF_024198175.1 Pyxidicoccus xibeiensis | reverse complement strand
AGCTCTTCGGGACGCTCGGCTTCCCCGAGCCCCTTTCGGACCTGGGCACGGGCTGCCCGCTCAACAGCCCGAAGCTCGACGTGTTCCTCGTGCGCAACGTCGACTTCCGCGGCTGGCGGCGTGGAGGTGGGGGCGGTGCGGGACTGGCTGCGTGAGCGGCTGCCCGAGTACATGGTGCCCTCCGCCTTCATGCTGCTGGAGGCGCTGCCGCTGACGCCCAACGGCAAGGTGGACCGTGGCGCGCTGCCCGAGCCCGAGCAGCAGCGGGCCCAGGGGACGGAGTACGTGGCGCCGCGCGAGGGGACCGAGGCCCGGCTGGCCGCGCTCTTCGCCGAGGTGCTGGCGGTGGAGAAGGTCGGCGCCCGGGACGACTTCTTCGAGCTGGGCGGGCACTCGCTGATGGCCACGCGGCTCATCTCGCGCATCCGCTCGGCCTTCGACGTGGAGCTGCCGCTGCGCGCGCTGTTCGAGGCGCCCTCCGTGGCCGCGCTCGCGCTGGCGGTGGACGGGGCGATGGCGTCGCACGCGGGGCGCAAGGCGCCGCCGCTGGAGCGTGCCTCGCGCGAGGCACGGCTGCCGCTGTCCTTCGCGCAGCAGCGCCTGTGGTTCCTCGACCGGATGGGGCCGGGAGGCTCGCACTACAACATCCCCATGGCGCTGCGCATCGAGGGTGCGCTGGACGCCGGGGTGCTGGACCGGTGCCTGACGGAGATTGTCCGGCGCCACGAGGTGCTGCGCACCACCTTCACGGAGGATGCGCAGGGACCGGTGCAGGTCATCGCGCCGCCGCCGTCCTCGGTGCTGAAGGTCGAGGACCTGAGCGGGCTGTCGGCCGCCGCGCGCGAGGCCGAGGCACGGCTCCGCGCCGCGCGGGAGATGCAGTTGCCGTTCGACCTGATACACGGCCCCATGGTGCGCGCCATGCTGCTGCGCTTGGACGCACACGTCCACGTGCTGCTGCTGACCGTGCACCACATCTCCTCGGACGCCTGGTCCACGGGACTGCTGGTGCGCGAGGTGATGGCGCTCTACGAGGCCTTCTCGGCCGGCCGGACCTCACCGCTGCCCGAGCTGCGCTTCCAGTACGCCGACCACGCGGCCTGGCAGCGCGGCTGGCTGCGCGGGGAGACGCTGGAGGAGCAGCTCTCCTACTGGCGCCAGCAGCTCGGTGGAGCGCCTTCGCATCTGGAGCTGCCCACGGACCTGGCACGGCCGCCGGTGCGGACCTACAACGGCGCGGAGCTGACGGTGATGCTGCCGCCCGCGCTCCAGGACGGGCTGCGCGAGCTGGCGCGGCGCGAAGGGGTGACCCTCTTCATGCTCCTGCTGGGTGCGTGGCAGACGTTGCTCGCGCGCGACTCGGGGCAGGACGACATCTCCGTGGGCTCACCCATCGCGGGCCGCCACCACGGGGAGACGGAGGAGCTGATCGGCTTCTTCGTCAACACCCTCGTCCTCCGGACACGGCTGTCGGACGACCTCACCTTCCGCGAGCTGCTGGCGCGCGTGCGTGAGACGGCGCTCGGCGCGTATGCCCACCAGGACGTCCCCTTCGAGAAGCTCGTCGAGGAGCTGCGGCCCGAGCGGGACATGTCGCGCCCGCCGCTCTACCAGGTGATGTTCATGCTCCAGAACGCGCCCGCCAGCGCGCTGGAGGTGCCCGGGCTGAAGATGAGCGCCGTCGAGACGGCGAGCACCTCCGCCCGGCACGAGCTCACCCTGACGGCGCAGGAGACGCCCCAGGGACTGGCGACGACCTTGGAGTTCAACACCGACCTCTTCGTGCGCTCCACCGCGGAGCGGGTGCTCAATCACCTGCGCTCGTTGTTGGAGAACATCGTCGCGAACCCGGAGCAGCGCCTGCGTGAGCTGTCGCGGGTCTCCGAGGCCGAGCGTGCCCAGGTGCTGGTGTCCTTCAACGACACCACCGTGGCCTTCCCACGCGAAGCCACCGTCCACGCCCTCTTCTCCGCCCAGGCCGCCCGTACTCCCGACGCCATCGCCGTCGAGTTCCAGGGCCAGCGCCTCACCTACCGCGAGCTCGACGCGCGCTCCTCCCAGCTCGCCTGGCACCTGCTCTCGCTGGGCGTGCGCCCAGGCTCCTTCGTCGCCGTCTGCCTCGAGCGCGGCCTGCACCTGCCCACCGCCCTGCTCGCCATCCTCAAGACGGGCGCTGCCTTCGTCCCGCTCGACCCGGCCTACCCCTCCGAGCGCCTGGCCTTCATGCTCGGCGACACCCGCGCGCCCGTCCTCCTCACCCAGGACCGCCTGGCCAACCTGCTTCCGCCCCTTGGCGAGCTGCTGCTGACGCTGGAAGAGGTGGAGCCGCTCCTCGCGGCCTACCCCTCGCACGCGCCCGCCTACGACGTGGGCGGCGAAGCCCCGGCGTACGTCATGTACACCTCGGGCTCCACCGGCCAGCCCAAGGGCGTGCTGACGCCCCACCGAGGCATCGTCCGCCTCCTCCTCGGCTCCTCCTTCACCCCGTTCGGCCCGGACGAGACCTTCCTCCATCTCGCCCCCATCTCCTTCGACGCCTCCACCTTCGAAATCTGGGGCGCGCTGCTCCACGGCTCGCGTCTCGTCGTCTTCCCGCCCCAGACGCCTTCCCTCCAGGAGCTGGCCCGCTTCATCTCCTCCCACGCCATCTCCACCCTCTGGCTCACCACCGCGCTCTTCGAGCAGATGATGGCGCACCACGCGGACGTCCTCGACGGCGTGCGCCAGGTGCTCACCGGCGGCGAGGTCCTCTCCGTGGCTCGCGCGCGCCAGCGCCTGGAGCGCGGCCAGGCCTTCGTCAATGCCTACGGCCCCACCGAGAGCACCACCTTCGCCACCTGCTTCCCCATGTCTTCGTTGGAGCAGGTGGGCGCCACCATCTCCATCGGAACGCCCATCGCCAACACCTCCGTCTACCTGCTCGACAGCCACCAGCACCTGGTGCCCGTGGGCGTGCGCGGCGAGCTGTACATCGGCGGCGAAGGCCTCGCGCTGGGCTACCTGCACCGCCCGGAGCTCACCGCCGAGCGCTTCCTCCCCAATCCCTTCAGCACCGAGCCCGGCGCGCGCATGTACCGCACCGGAGACCTGGCACGCTGGCTGCCCGACGGACGCCTCGAGTTCTGCGGCCGCGCCGACGCGCAGGTGAAGGTGCGTGGCTTCCGCATCGAGCCGGGTGAAATCGAGGCCACGCTGCTCGCCCACCCCCTCGTCCTCAAGGCCACCGTCATCGTCCGGGAGGACGTGCCCGGCGACAAGCGCCTCGTCGCGTACGTCGTCCTCCACGCCAACGCGCCAGACACCAAGACGCTGCGCGATTTCCTGCACGGGCGGCTGCCCGAGTACATGGTGCCCTCCGCCTTCGTCGCCATGGAGGCCCTGCCCCTCTCTCCCAGTGGGAAGGTCGACCGCAAGGCCCTCCCCGCCCCGGAGTCCTCCGCCTCCCGCGACGACACCTTCGTCGCCCCGAGCACGCCCACCGAGGAGCTGCTGGCCTCGCTCTGGGCCGACGTGCTCCACCTCGAAAAGGTCGGCGCCCACGACAACTTCTTCGAGCTGGGCGGCCACTCCCTGCTGGCCACCCAGGTCATCTCGCGCATCCGCGACACCTTCCAGGTGGAGCTGCCCCTGCGCGACCTCTTCGAGGTCCCCACCCTCACCGCGCTCGCCGCCCGCATCGACAGTGCCGTGCACGCCGGCCACGGCCTCCAGGCCCCGCCGCTGGTGCCCGTGTCCCGTGACACCGCGCTGCCCCTCTCCTTCGCGCAGCAGCGCCTGTGGTTCATCGACCAGCTCGAGCCGGGCAGCGCGCTCTACAACATCCTCACCCCCGTGCGGCTGAAGGGCCCGCTGAACGTCTCCGCCCTGGAGCGCAGCTTCCAGTCGCTGGTCGAGCGCCACGAGGCGCTGCGCACCACCTTCGTCGCCACGAACGGCCAGCCCGCGCAGCTCATCTCGCCGCCGGGGTCCTTCTTTGTCCCGGTGCTCGACGTGTCTGCGCTTCCAGAGGCGCACCGTGAAGCCGAGGCCCGGCGTCTCACGGCCGAGGAATACCAGCGCCCGTTCGACCTCACTCGCGGCCCCCTGCTCCGAGCGACCCTGCTGCGGCTGGATGCGGCCGACCACATCCTGCTGCTGACGATGCACCACATCGTCTCCGACGGCTGGTCCATGGGCGTCCTCATCCGGGAGATGACGGCCTTCTACGCCGCCTTCACCTCGGGCCAGTCCCTGGTCCTGCCTCCACTGCCCGTGCAGTACGCGGACTTCGCCTCCTGGCAGCGCGGCTGGCTGCAGGGAGCGGCGATGGAGGCGCAGCTCGGCTGGTGGCGCGAGCAGCTCCGCGGTGCTCCGTCCTACCTGGATCTCCCCACGGATCGTCCGCGTCCCGCGGTGCCCGCGCACCGGGGCGAGCTGCTCCCCATCCACCTCTCCGCCGAGCTGTCGGAGCGGATGCGCGAGCTGTGCCGTCACGAGGGCGCCACGCCCTTCATGCTGCTGCTGGCCTGCTTCCAGGTGCTGCTCTCGCGCTACACGGGGCAGGACGACATCTCCGTGGGCTCGACCATCGCCGGTCGCAACCGCGGCGAGACGGAAGGCCTCATCGGCTTCTTCGTCAACAACCTCGTGCTGCGCACGCGGCTGTCGGACGACCTCACCTTCCGCGAGCTGCTGGCGCGCGTGCGTGAGACGACGCTCGGCGCCTACGCCCACCAGGACGTGCCCTTCGAGAAGCTCGTCGAGGAGCTGCAGCCGGTGCGCGACCTGAGCCGGCCGCCCTTGTTCCAGGTGGTGCTGGGCATGCTCAACGCGGAAGCCCCGCGGGTCACACCCACCGGGTCGGACCTGGCCGTGCTGCCCGTCGAGGTGGACCACCGCGCCGCGAAGTTCGACATGACGTTGAACTTCTCCGAGACGCCGGGAGGCTTCGCCGGCACGCTCGAATACGACACGGACCTCTTCGAGCGCTCCACCGCGGAGCGGGTGCTCAGCCACCTGCGCTCGCTGCTGGAGAACCTCGTCGCGAACCCGGAGCAGCGCCTGCGTGAGCTGTCGCTGAGCTCCGAGGCCGAGCGTGCCCAGGTGCTGGTGTCCTTCAACGACACCACCGTGGCCTTCCCCCGTGAAGCCACCGTCCACGCCCTCTTCTCCGCCCAGGCCGCCCGCACTCCCGACGCCATCGCCGTCGAGTTCCAGGGCCAGCACCTCACCTACCGCGAGCTCGACGCACGCTCCTCCCAGCTCGCCTGGCACCTGCTCTCGCTGGGCGTGCGCCCCGGCTCCTTCGTCGCCGTCTGCCTCGAGCGCGGCCTGCACCTGCCCACCACCCTGCTCGCCATCCTCAAGACGGGCGCCGCCTTCGTCCCGCTCGACCCGGCCTACCCCTCCGAGCGCCTGGCCTTCATGCTCGGCGACACCCGCGCGCCCGTCCTCCTCACCCAGGACCACCTGGCCGACCAGCTCCCCTCCCGTGGCGAGCTGCTGCTGACGCTGGAAGAGGTGGAGCCGCTCCTCGCCGGATACCCCTCGCACTCGCCCGCCTACGACGTGGGCGGCGAAGCCCCGGCGTACGTCATGTACACCTCGGGCTCCACCGGCCAGCCCAAGGGCGTCCTGGTGCCCCACCGCGGCATCGTCCGCCTCGTCAGTGGCTCTTCCTTCATCCACTTCGGGCCCGAGGAATCCTTCCTCCAGTTCGCGCCCATCTCCTTCGACGCCTCCACCCTGGAGCTCTGGGGCGCGCTGCTCCACGGCTCGCGCCTCGTCGTCTTCCCGCCCCAGACGCCTTCCCTCCAGGAGCTGGCGCGCTTCATCTCCTCCCACGCTATCTCCACCCTCTGGCTCACCGCCGCGCTCTTCGACCAGATGATGGCGCACCACCCGGATGCCCTCGACGGCGTGCGCCAGGTGCTCGCTGGCGGTGACGTGCTCTCCGTCGCACGCGTGCGCCAGCGCTTGGAGCGCGGCCATTCGCTCGTCAACGGCTACGGCCCCACCGAGAGCACCACCTTCGCCGCCTGCTTCCCCATGGACTCGGCGCAGCAGGTGGGCGCCTCCGTCTCCATCGGCAGGCCCATCGCCAACACCGCCATCTACCTGCTCGACAGCCACCTGCGCCCGGTGCCCGTGGGCGTGCGCGGAGAGCTGTACATCGGCGGCGAAGGCCTCGCGCTGGGCTACCTGCACCGTCCGGAGCTCACCGCCGAGCGCTTCCTCCCCAACCCGTTCGTCCCCGGCGCGCGCATGTACCGCACCGGAGACCTCGCGCGCTGGCTGCCTGACGGGCGCCTCGACTTCTTCGGCCGCGCCGACGCGCAGGTGAAGGTGCGTGGCTTCCGCATCGAGCCGGGTGAAATCGAGGCCACGCTGCTCGCTCACCCCCTCGTGCTCGAAGCCTCCGTCATCGCCCGTGAGGACGTCCCCGGCGACAAGCGCCTCGTCGCCTACGTCGTCCCGGAAGCGGGCCAGTCACTCGACACCAAGGCCCTGCGCGACTTCGTGCACGGGCGGCTGCCCGAGTACATGGTGCCCTCCGCCTTCGTCGCCATGGAGGCCCTGCCCCTCTCTCCCAACGGCAAGGTCGACCGCAAGGCCCTCCCCGCCCCGGAGTCCTCCGCCTCCCGCGAGGACACCTTCGTCGCCCCCAGCACGCCCACCGAGCAACTGCTGGCCACCCTCTGGGCCGAGGTGCTCCACCTCGAAAAGGTCAGCGCCCACGACGACTTCTTCGAGCTGGGCGGCCACTCGCTGCTGGCCACCCAGGTCATCTCGCGCATCCGCGACACCTTCCAGGTGGAGCTGCCCTTGCGCGACCTCTTCGAGGCCCCCACCCTCATCGCGCTCGCCGCCCGCATCGACAGTGCAGTGAATGTCGGCCACGGCCTCCAGGCCCCGCCGCTGGTGCCCGTGTCCCGTGACACCGCCCTGCCCCTGTCCTTCGCGCAGCAGCGCCTGTGGTTCATCGACCAGCTCGAGCCGGGCAACCCCGCCTACAACATCTTCACGGCGCTACGCCTCGACGGAACGCTGGACCCCTCCGCGCTGGAGCGCAGCTTCCAGGCGCTGGTCGAGCGCCACGAGGCGCTGCGCACCACCTTCAGCGCCACCGATGGCCAGCCCACGCAGGTCATCTCCGCGCCTGCCGCCTTCTCCGTCCCGGTCGTCGACCTGTCGGCGCTCCCGGACGCGCACCGTGAAGCCGAGGCCCGGCGTCTCGCCGCGCAGGAGGGACAGCGTCCCTTCGACCTCGCCCGGGGCCCGCTGCTGCGCGCCACGGTGCTGCGGCTGGATGCGGTCCACCACGTCCTGCTGCTGACGATGCACCACATCGTCTCCGACGGCTGGTCCATGGGAGTCCTCATCCGGGAGATGACGGACTTCTACGCCGCCTTCACCTCGGGCCGGCCCCCGGCCCTATCCGAGCTGCCCGTGCAGTACGCGGACTTCGCGTCCTGGCAGCGCGGCTGGCTGCAAGGCGACACGCTGAAGACACAGCTCGGGTGGTGGCGTGAGCAGCTCTCCGGCGCCCCCGCGGCGCTGGAGCTGCCCACGGACCGTGCTCGCCCGTCCGTGCAGTCCTTCCGTGGCGCGACGCTCCCCGTCCACCTGCCCAGGGCGATCTCCCAGTCCCTGCTCGACCTCTGCCAGCGCGAGGGCGTCACGCCCTTCATGGCACTGCTGTCGGCCTTCCAGCTCCTGCTCGGTCGCTACTCCGGCCAGGATGACGTCACCGTCGGCTCCCCCATCGCCGGCCGCAACCGCGCCGAGACGGAGGGCCTCATCGGCTTCTTCGTCAACACGCTCGTCCTGCGCACCCGTCTCGATGGAGCGCAGACGTACCGCGAGCTGCTGGCCCGCGTGCGCGAGACGACGCTGGGCGCCTACGCCCACCAGGACGTCCCCTTCGAGAAGCTCGTCGAGGAGCTCCAGCCCGCTCGCGACCTCGGACGCTCGCCGCTCTTCCAGGTGATGTTCACCCTGCAGAACGCGCCCGTCCCCAGCTCCGGCGAGGCCCCGGCCCCCTCCGGTCCGGACCTGCAGGTGCGTCCCCTCGACATCCCCGGCTCCACGGCCCAGTTCGACCTGTCGCTCACCCTGAGCCAGTCCGACGACGGCTTCTCCGGCTTCGTCAGCTACGCCACCGATCTGTTCGACGCGTCCACGGTGGAGCGAATGGTGGGCCACCTGAACGCGCTGGTGGAGGCCGCCGTCTCCGCGCCCGACCGCCGCCTGCGCCAGCTGTCCCTGCTCTCCGAGGGCGAGCGCCACCAGCTCGACGCCTGGAACGCCACCGACACCGCCTTCCCCTCCGCCTGCCTCCACCACCTCTTCGAGGCCCAGGCCGCCCGCACTCCCGACGCCACCGCTCTCACCTTCGAGACGGAGCACCTCACCTACCGCCAGCTCGACGAGCGCTCCAACCGCCTCGCCTGGCACCTGCGCTCGCTCGGCGTCGGCCCCGAGGTGCGCGTCGCCCTCGCCCTCGAGCGCTCCTTCGACCTCGTCGTCGCCCTCTTCGCCACCCTCAAGGCTGGCGGCGCCTACGTCCCCCTCGAGCCCTCCAACCCCCAGGAGCGCCTGGCCTTCATGCTCGGCGACTGCGCTCCCGCCGTCCTCCTCACCACCCGGGCCCTCCAGCAGCGCCTGCCTCAAAGCAGCGTCACCACGCTCTGCCTGGACGCCCTGCCGCCCGAAGTGGCTTCACTGCCCGCCCACGCGCCCGACTCCGGCGTCCTCCCCGGCCACCTCGCCTACGTCATCTACACCTCCGGCTCCACCGGCACCCCCAAGGGCGCCATGAATGCCCACGGCGCCGTCGTCAACCGCCTCCTGTGGATGCAGCAGCACTACGGCCTCACCTCCTCCGACGCCGTCCTCCAGAAGACGCCCTACGCCTTCGACGTCTCCGTCTGGGAGTTCTTCTGGCCCCTGCTCTCCGGCGCGCGCCTCGTGCTGGCTCGCCCCGGCGGCCACCAGGACCCCGCCTACCTCGCTCGCCTCATCCAGCAGCAGCGCATCTCCACGCTGCACTTCGTCCCCTCCATGCTCGCCGCCTTCCTCGACGAGCCCTCCTCCGCTGGCTGCGACGGCGTGCGCCGCGTCCTCTGCAGCGGTGAGGCCCTGCCCGCCGAGCTCGCCTCCCGCTGCCTCGAAACCCTCCCCGCCGCCGAGCTGCACAACCTCTACGGCCCCACCGAGGCCGCCGTCGACGTCACCGCCTGGCACGTGCGCCCCGGCTCCTTCCGTGCCTCCGTCCCCATCGGCCTCCCCGTCTCCAACACCCGCATCCACCTGCTCGACGCCTCCCTGGCCCCCGTCCCCGTCGGCGTCCCCGGCGAGCTCTTCATCTCCGGCCTCCAGGTGGGCCGCGGCTACCTCTCCCGCCCCGCCCTCACCGCCGAGAAGTTCCTCCCGGACCCCTTCTCCCCCTCACCCGGCGCGCGCATGTACCGCACCGGCGACCTCGCTCGCCGCCTGCCCGACGGCTCCATCGACTACCTGGGCCGCACCGACTTCCAGGTGAAGCTGCGCGGCTTCCGCATTGAGTTGGGCGAAGTCGAAGCCGCCCTCTGCCAGCACCCCACCGTGCGCGACGCCGTGCTGCTGGCCCGCGAGGACGTGCCCGGCGACAAGCGCCTCGTTGCCTACCTCACCCCGCGCCACGGCCAGACGCTCTCCGTCGACGTCCTGCGCCAGCACCTGCTTGCGCGCCTGCCCGAGTACATGGTGCCCTCCGCCTTCGTCCCACTGGAGGCCCTGCCCCTCTCTGCCAACGGCAAGGTGGACCGCAAGGCCCTGCCCGCTCCCACCGCACCCACCGCCGCCGCGCGTGACTTCGTCGCTCCGCGCAACCCCACCGAGGAGCTGTTGGCGTCGCTCTGGGCCGAGGTGCTCCGCATCGACCGGGTCGGCGCACGGGACAACTTCTTCGAGCTGGGCGGCCACTCCCTGCTGGCCACCCAGGTCGTCTCGCGCATCCGCGACGCCTTCCAGGTGGAGTTGCCCCTGCGCGAGCTGTTCGAGGCACCCGTCCTCGCGGCCCTCGCCATGCGTGTCGACATCGCCGTGAGAGCTGGCCACGGCCTCCAGGCGCCGGCCCTGGTGCCCGCTCCGCGCAAGGGCGCGCTGCCGCTGTCCTTCGCGCAGCAGCGCCTGTGGTTCATCGACCAGCTCGAGCCGGGCAACCCGGCCTACAACCTCTTCACGGCCCTGCGCCTGGACGGCGTGCTGGATGTCTCGGCCCTGGAGCGAGCCTTCACGGTGCTGGTCCTCCGACACGAGGCGCTGCGCACCACCTTCGTCTCCACGGACGGCCAGCCCGCCCAGCGCATCTCGCCGCCTGAGTCCTTCCAGGTGCAGGTGCGGGAGCTGTCGACGGTGCCCCCCGAATCCCGTGAGGACGAGGCCCACCAGGTCGCGGCCCAGGAGGTCCAGCGTCCCTTCGACCTCGCTCGCGGCCCCCTGCTGCGCGCCACCCTGCTGCGCCTGGACGCCGAGAAGCACGTCCTGCTGCTGACGATGCACCACATCGTCTCGGACGGCTGGTCCATGGGCGTGCTCACCCGTGAGCTGACCACGCTCTACGCCGCCTTCTCCTCCGGCCGGCCCATCCCGCTGCCCGAGCTGCCCGTGCAGTACGCCGACTTCGCTTCCTGGCAGCGCGGCTGGCTGCAAGGCGACGTGCTCGAAACCCAGCTCGCCTGGTGGCGTGAGCAGCTCTCCGGCGCTCCCGCCGCCCTGGAGCTGCCCACCGACCGGCCCTACCCCGCCGTCCCCTCGCGTCGCGGCGCCTCCGTGCCCGTCTCGCTTCCCGCAGCGCTCGCCGAGTCGCTGGACTCCCTCGCACGGCATGAAGGCGTCACGCCCTTCATGGCCCTGCTGGCCTCCTTCCAGCTCCTGCTCGCCCGCTACTCCGGTCAGGACGACATCACCGTCGGCTCCCCCATCGCAGGCCGCAACCGCTCGGAGACCGAGGGCCTCATCGGCTTCTTCGTCAACACCCTCGTCCTGCGCTCCCCCCTCGACGGCGAGCTGACGTTCCGCCAGCTGCTGGCCCGCGTGCGCGAGACGACGCTGGGCGCCTACGCCCACCAGGACGTCCCCTTCGAGAAGCTCGTCGAGGAGCTGCACGCCTCCCGTGACTTGCGCCGCACGCCGCTCTTCCAGGTGATGTTCACCCTGCAGAACGTCCCCGAGGCCTCCACCCAGGCCCCGCGCTCCAGCGGCGACGGCCTGAGTGTCAGCGGCTTCGAAGCCAGGTCGCAGAGCACCAAGTTCGAGCTGACGCTCGGCCTGACGCGCACGCCCGACGGCTACGAAGGCGGTCTCGTCTACGCGGTGGACCTGTTCGACGCGTCCACGGTGGAGCGCATGGTGGGCCACCTGCACACGCTGCTCACCGCCGCCCTGGCTCAGCCGGACGCCCAGCTCGCCCTCCTGCCGCTGCTCTCCGACTCCGAGCGCCAGCAGTTGCTGGTGACCTGGAACGACACCCGCAGGCCCGTCACTCGCGACGCCTGCCTCCACACCCTCTTCGAGGCCCAGGCCGACTCCACGCCTGACGCCCTCGCCGTCGAGTGCGGCGACGAGCAGCTCTCCTTCCGCGAGCTGGACAGCAGCTCCACCCAGCTGGCTCACCACCTGCGCGCGCTCGGCGTCGGCCCCGACGTCCCGGTCGCCCTGTGCCTGGAGCGCTCCGTCAGCCAGGTCGTCGCCGTCTTCGCCATCCTCAAGGCTGGCGGCGCCTACGTCCCGCTCGACCCGAAGTACCCCCGCG
Source organism: Pyxidicoccus xibeiensis (assembly GCF_024198175.1). Taxonomy (NCBI): domain Bacteria; kingdom Pseudomonadati; phylum Myxococcota; class Myxococcia; order Myxococcales; family Myxococcaceae; genus Pyxidicoccus; species Pyxidicoccus xibeiensis. The sequence goes on along the minus strand of NZ_JAJVKV010000008.1, from coordinate 431,062 downwards.
CACGCCTCGACTTCCTCATGCGTGACGTGGGTGCGCCGGTGCTCGTCACCACCTCACGCCTGCGCGACACCCTGGGCCTGGAAGCCCCCGCCCTCGTCTGCCTCGACTCCGACGGCGCGCTCCTCGCCTCCCAGCCCACGCGGCGCCTCGACGTGCCCGTCGGCCTCGGCAACCTCGCCTACGTCCTCTACACCTCCGGCTCCACCGGCACGCCCAAGGGCGTGATGATTGCCCACCGCTCGGTGGCCAACCTCCGCGCCGCGCTCGCCTCCACGGTCTACGCCGACGTCCACGGCCCGCTGCGCGTCAGCATGAATGCGCCGCTGTCCTTCGACGCCTCCGTCAAGCAGCTCATCCAGCTCGTCGACGGCCACGCCCTCGTCATCATCCCCGAGGAGGTGCGCATCGACGCCGAGGCCCTGCTCGTCCTCGCCGAGCGCCTCGACGTGCTCGACATCTCCCCCTCCCTGCTCAAGCTGCTGCTGCGCGCGGGGCTGGCCGGGAAGAAGTCCGGCGGTCCCGGCCGTGTGCTGGTGGGCGGTGAAGCCCTCGACGCGGAGACGTGGGCCGTGCTGGCCTCGCACCCGTCCACCCGCTTCTTCAACGTCTACGGCCCTACCGAGTGCACCGTCGACGCCACCGTCGCCCTCGCCTCCGAGGCGCCGGAGCGCCCCACCCTGGGCCACCCGCTCTCCAACGTGCGCCTGTACGTCCTGGACGCCTCGCTGCACCCGGTGCCCGTCGGCGTCCCGGGCGAGCTCTTCATCGGCGGCACTGGCGTCGGCCGCGGCTACTGGCGCCGCCCCGAGCTCACCGCGGAGAAGTTCCTCCCGGACGTCTTCTCCTCCGAGCCGGGCGCTCGCCTCTACCGCACCGGCGACCGCGTCCGCTTCCGCCAGGATGGCCGCGTCGAGTACCTCGGCCGCACCGACTTCCAGGTGAAGGTGCGTGGCTTCCGCATCGAAACCGGCGAAATCGAAGCCGTCCTCCGCCAGCACCCGGCCGTCGCCGACGCCGTCGTCATGGCCCGCGAGGACGTGCTCGGTGATACCCGCCTCGTCGCCTACGCCGTCCCCAGGCCCGGCCACCCCGCGGAGCCCGAGCTCCTCTCCCGCTTCGTGCGAGAGCGCCTGCCCGAGTACATGGTGCCCTCCAACGTCGTCCTGCTGGAGGCCTTCACCCTGTCCTCCAATGGCAAGGTCGACCGCAAGGCCCTGCCCGCGCCGCGGACCGTGGTGGCGGAGAAGGACTTCGTCGCCCCGCGCACGCCCACCGAGGAGCTGCTGGCCTCGCTCTGGGCCGACGTGCTCCGCGTCGACCGGGTGGGCGCGAGGGACAACTTCTTCGAGGTGGGCGGCCACTCGCTGCTGGCCACCCAGGTCGTCTCGCGCATCCGCGACACCTTCCAGGTGGAGCTGCCTCTGCGCAATCTCTTCGAGGCCCCCACCCTCACCGCGCTCGCCGCCCGCATCGACAGCGCGGTGCAAGCCGGCCACGGGCTCCAGACTCCGCCGCTGGTGCCCGTGTCCCGCACGGGAGCGCTGCCGCTGTCCTTCGCCCAGCAGCGCCTGTGGTTCATCGATCAGCTTGAGCCAGGGAGCCCCGCCTACAACATCCCCTCCGCGCTCAGACTGTCAGGGCCCCTGGACAGCGTGGCGCTGGAGCGGGCCTTCACCGAGCTGGTCCGCCGCCACGAGGCGCTGCGCACCACCTTCGTCACCACGGATGGAGAGCCCTCGCAGGTCATCTTCCCGCCCGTGGCCTTCCCGATCGCCGCGGTCGACCTGACGGAGCTGAGTCCCGAGTCTCGCGAGGCCGAGGCCCGACAGCTCGTTGCGCAGGAGGTCCAGCGTCCCTTCCACCTCGCCCACGGACCGTTGCTGCGCGCGCTGCTGCTGCGCACCACCGAAGACGAGCACGTCCTGCTCCTCACCATGCACCACATCGTCTCGGACGGCTGGTCCATGGGCGTGCTCATCCGTGAGCTGACCACGCTCTATGCTGCCTTCGCTTCCGGCCAGCCCTCGCCGCTGCCCGAGCTGCCCGTGCAGTACGCGGACTTCGCTTCCTGGCAGCGCGGCTGGCTGCAAGGCGACGTGCTCGAAACCCAGCTGGCCTGGTGGCGTGAGCAGCTCTCCGGCGCCCCCGCCGCCCTGGAGCTGCCCACCGACCGGCCCTACCCCGCCGTCCCCTCGCGTCGCGGCGCCTCCGTGCCCGTCTCGCTTCCCCGCCCCCTCGCCGAGTCGCTGGACTCCCTCGCACGGCATGAAGGCGTCACGCCCTTCATGGCACTGCTGGCCTCCTTCCAGCTCCTCCTCGCCCGCTACTCCGGCCAGGACGACATCACCGTCGGCTCCCCCATCGCAGGCCGCAACCGCTCGGAGACCGAGGGCCTCATCGGCTTCTTCGTCAACACCCTCGTCCTGCGCTCCCGCCTCGACGGGGAATTGACGTTCCGCCAGCTGCTGGCCCGCGTCCGTGAGACGACGCTGGGCGCCTACGCCCACCAGGACGTCCCCTTCGAGAAGCTCGTCGAGGAGCTGCACGCCTCCCGCGACTTGCGCCGCACGCCGCTCTTCCAGGTGATGTTCACCCTGCAGAACGTCCCCGAGGCCTCCTCCACCCAGGCCCCGCGCTCCAGCGGCGACGGCCTGAGCGTCAGCGGCTTCGAGGCCCAATCGCAGAGCACCAAGTTCGAGCTCACGCTCGGCCTGTCGCGCACGTCCAGCGGCTACGAAGGAGCCCTCGAATACGCGGTGGACCTCTTCGACGCGTCCACGGTGGAGCGCATGGTGGGCCACCTGAACGCGCTGGTGGAGGCCGCCGTCTCCGCGCCCGACCGCCGCCTGCGCCAGCTGTCCCTGCTCTCCGAGGGCGAGCGCCACCAGCTCGACGCCTGGAACGCCACCGACACCGCCTTCCCCGCCTCCTGCCTCCACCACCTCTTCGAGGCCCAGGCCGCTCTCACTCCCGACGCCACCGCCCTCACCTTCGAGTCGGAGCACCTCTCCTACCGCCAGCTCGACGAGCGCTCCAACCGCCTCGCCTGGCACCTGCGCTCTCTCGGCGTCGGCCCCGAGGTGCGCGTCGCACTCGCCCTCGAGCGCTCCTTCGACCTCGTCGTCGCCCTCTTCGCCACCCTCAAGGCCGGCGGCGCCTACGTCCCCCTCGAGCCCTCCAACCCCCAGGAGCGCCTGGCCTTCATGCTCGGCGACTGCGCTCCCGCCGTCCTCCTCACCACCCGGGCCCTCCAGCAGCGTCTGCCCCCAACCCCCGTCACCACCCTCTGCCTGGACGCCCTGCCTCCCGAAGTCGCTTCACTGCCCGCCCACGCGCCCGACTCCGGCGTCCTTCCCGGCCACCTCGCCTACGTCATCTACACCTCCGGCTCCACCGGCACGCCCAAGGGCGCGATGAATGCCCACGGCGCCGTCGTCAACCGCCTGCTGTGGATGCAGCAGCACTACGGCCTCTCCTCCTCCGACGCCGTCCTCCAGAAGACGCCCTACGCCTTCGACGTCTCCGTCTGGGAGTTCTTCTGGCCCCTGCTCTGCGGCGCGCGCCTCGTGCTCGCCCGCCCCGGCGGCCACCAGGACCCCGCCTACCTGGCTCGCCTCATCCAGCAGCAGCGCATCTCCACGCTGCACTTCGTCCCCTCCATGCTCGCCGCCTTCCTCGACGAGCCTTCCTCCGCTGGCTGCGACGGCGTGCGCCGCGTCCTCTGCAGCGGCGAGGCCCTGCCCGCCGAGCTCGCCTCCCGCTGCCTCACCACCCTCCCCGCCGCCGAGCTGCACAACCTCTACGGCCCCACCGAGGCCGCCGTCGACGTCACCGCCTGGCATGTGCGCCCCGGCGCCTTCCGCGCCTCCGTCCCCATCGGCCTCCCCGTCTCCAACACCCGCATCCACCTGCTCGACGCCTCCCTGGCCCCCGTGCCCGTCGGCGTCCCCGGCGAGCTCTTCATCTCCGGCCTCCAGGTGGGCCGCGGCTACCTCTCCCGCCCCGCCCTCACCGCGGAGCGCTTCCTCCCGGACCCCTTCTCCCCCTCACCCGGCGCGCGCATGTACCGCACCGGCGACCTCGCTCGCCGCCTGCCCGACGGCTCCATCGACTACCTGGGCCGCACCGACTTCCAGGTGAAGCTGCGCGGCTTCCGCATTGAGTTGGGCGAAGTCGAAGCCGCCCTCGCCCAGCACCCCTCCGTACGCGACGCCGTGCTGCTGGCTCGCGAGGACGTGCCCGGCGACAAGCGCCTCGTTGCCTACCTCACGCCGCGCCACGGCCAGTCGCTCTCCGTCGACGTCCTGCGCCAGCACCTCCTCGCGCGCCTGCCCGAGTACATGGTGCCCTCCGCCTTCGTCCCACTGGAGGCCCTGCCCCTCTCTCCCAACGGCAAGGTGGACCGCAAGGCCCTGCCCGCTCCCACCGCATCCACCGCCGCCGCGCGTGACTTCGTCGCTCCGCGCAACCCCACCGAGGAGCTGCTCGCGGGCCTCTTCGCCCAGCTCCTCGGCGTCTCGCGCATCGGCATCCACGACGACTTCTTCGCGCTCGGCGGTCACTCGCTGCTGGCCGTGCGGCTGATGGCGCGGCTGCAGCAGCAGCTCGGCCGGGGCCTTCCGCTGGCGTCGCTGTTCGGCGGCGCCACGGTGGAGCGCATCGCCCGGATGCTGCACGAGGAGGCTCCCGCCCGGCCCTGGACGCCGCTGATGGCGCTCAACACGGAGGGGACGCGTCCTCCGCTGTTCCTCGTGCACCCCATTGGCGGCAGCGTCCTCTGCTACGCGGAGCTCGCGCAGCGCCTGGGGGCGGACCAGCCGCTGTACGCGCTCCAGGCCCCCGGCGTCGACGGTGGAGGCGCCCCGCTCGCCTCCGTAGAGGAGCTGGCGGCCCTCTACGTCGAGGCCATTCGCACCGTCCAGCCCTCCGGCCCGTACCACCTGGGCGGCTGGTCCTTCGGCGGCACGGTGGCCCTGGAGATGGCGCGGCAGCTCCAGCGCCGCGACGAGCAGGTGGCGCTGCTGGCGCTCATCGACTCCTCGGCCCTGCAGCGGACGGTGGACCTGTCTCCGTCCGCGGTGACGGCCGCCTTCGCCAGAGACCTCGCCCTCATCTCCGGGCGCGAGCTGACCCAGCCGGACGAGGTGCTCGCGAGCATGGAGCCCGACGCCCTCATCGACCTGCTGATGGACGAGGCCCGCCGGGCCAACATCCTCCAGGGCGTTCCCCGCGAGCGGCTGGAGTCGCTCCGGGCCGTCTTCGAGAGCCACCGGCGAGCCCTGGCCAGCTACGTCCCGGCCCCGCTCACGGTGCCCATGGTCCTGCTGCGCGCCACGGATTCACTCCCGGGTCAGCAGGACCGCGGCTGGTCCGCCCTTGCCTCCAGCGGGCTCCGCCTGCATCAGGTGCCCGGCAACCACTACACCCTGTTGCGGCCTCCCCACGTGGAGACACTGGCCCGCACGCTTCGCGAGTGTCTGGACGCGGTCTCCGCCTCCGGCACGCCGTCCTCCCAGGAGAGCGCTTGAGAGTCCTCCGTTTCCTTCTTGGCCAGTCACGCTTCCTGGTGCTCCTGTCCATCGGCTGTGGCCTGCTGGCGGGCGCGAGCAGCACCGGCCTGCTGTCCATGATTCACGAGGTGCTGACCGGAGCGACCCAGGACACCTCACGGCTGGCCTGGCGCTTCGCGGCCTTCTGCGGGGTGGCGCTGCTCTCCCGCATCGTCTCCCAGCTCGCGCTCACCCGGCTCCAGCTCGAAGCCGTGTACGCGCTGCGCATGAACTTCAGCCGGCGCATGCTGGCCACGCCCCTGCGCAAGCTGGAGCAGTCCGGCGCCCACCGGCTGCTCGCCATGCTGACCAATGACGTGCAGACCCTGGGCGACAGCCTCTGGATGATGCCCACCCTGGTCATCAACATGGCCCTCGTCGCCGGCAGCCTCGGCTACATGGCCTGGCTCTCCTGGCGCCTCTTCTTCGTCTTCCTGGGGCTGATGCTGGTGGCGCTGGTGAGCTACTGGCTGCCGTCCCTGCCGGCCTTCGGGCTCTTCGAGAAGGCGCGCAACGTCAACGACACCCTCTTCAAGCACCTGCGCGCGCTCACCGTCGGCTTCAAGGAGCTGAAGCTGCACCGCGAGCGCCGCGAGTCCTTCCTGCGCGAGGACCTGGAGGGCGCCGCCACCGAGCTCAAGCAGCTCCAGTGGCAGGTGTCCCTGCGGCTCGTCCTCACCAACAGCTGGGGCATGCTGGCCTTCTTCATGATCATCGGGCTGTTGCTGCTCGTCGTCCCCCGCTTCCTGCCGGTGCAACCTGGCGAGCTGGTGGCCTACACGCTGGTGGTGCTCTACCTGCAACAGCCGCTCGAGTCGCTCACCAACCTGGTACCCATGGTGGGCCGTGGCAACGTCGCCCTGGCCCGGCTGGAGTCACTGTCCCTGGACGGGGGCGACGAGAGCCGCGCGCTGCCGCCCGGCCAGCCCCCGCCGCGCTCCACCTTCCAGCGCCTGGAGCTGCGCGGTGTCACGCACAGCTACCACCGCGAGCAGGAGGATGGGCGCTTCACCCTGGGCCCCATCGACCTGACGCTCGCGCGGGGCGAAATCGTCTTCCTGGTGGGCGGCAATGGCAGCGGAAAGACGACGCTCGCCAAGCTGGTGACGGGCCTGTACGCCCCGGAGGGCGGCGAGGTCCTCCTCGACGGCAAGCGCGTGGGGCCGGAAACCCAGGGCCTGTACCGCGAGCACTTCGCCACCGTCTTCGCCGACTTCCACCTCTTCGACGCGCTGCTCGGACTGCCGCTGTCGATGCGCGACGGGAAGGCCGAGCAGTACCTGAAGCGCCTGCACCTGGACCGCAAGGTGTCCATCCGCCCGGACGGCACGCTCTCCACGGTGGAGCTGTCCACGGGCCAGCGCAAGCGGCTGGCGCTGCTCGTCGCCTGGCTGGAGGACCGGCCCGTGTACGTCTTCGACGAGTGGGCCGCGGACCAGGACCCCACCTTCAAGGAGGTCTTCTACGAGCAGCTCCTCCCCGAGCTCAGGCGCGAGGGCCGCGCCGTGCTCGTCATCAGCCACGACAACCGCTACTTCCACCTGGCCGACCGCATCCTCCGCCTCGAGTCCGGCCAGCTGCTGGCCCCGGAGAGCCAGGCCGCCTGAGGCGGGGGCCGTCCGGCCCTACCGCTTCAGCTCGAAGAAGAAGTCGGGCACCTGCAGCGCCGTGCCCTCGGCCACGGCGCGCTCGTAGACCCAGTGGCCCACGGCCAGGTCCAGCACGCCGAGCCCGAACGGGCTGAAGAGGGCCGGCCGCGAGCGGTCCACCTTGCACTCGCCACGGATGAGCTGCGCCAGGGTGCCGGTGACGAAGCCCCGGCCACCGGACAGCTTCTCCGCCAGGTGCGGCGACGTGTTCGCCTTCATCACGTGCTCCACGTCGTCGACGATGTTGTACGAGCGCAGCACCAGCTCGGGCGCGATGTCGCGCAGCGAGATGTGGAGCACCACGGGGTTATGCGCCAGCAGCTCCCAGTCGGTGATGTGGGGCGTGCCGGCGGTGGTGGCCAGGACGATGACGTCACTGCGCCGCAGGCAGGTGTTCAAATCCGGAGCCGAGCCCACGCGCTGGTGGCGCTCGGGGAGGCACACCTCGCGAGCGAAGCGCTCGGACTCACCGGGGGTGCTGTCGTGGAGGAGGACCTCGTCCACCTCCCAGCCGGCCTGGAGCAGGAACTGGTAGATGTACCGGGCGATGAGGCCGTTGCCGACGATGCCCAGGCAGCGCGCGTGGCGCTTGCCGCCGTTCATCCACTGCGCGCCCAGCACGGCCGAGCCGGCGGTGCGCGCCGCGGAGATGATGGACGACTCCAGGCAGGCGAACGGGTAGCCCGTCTCGTAGTTGTTGAGCACCAGCACCGCGGAGGCGCGGGGAAAGCCGCGCTGCACGTTGGACGGGTAGCTCGCAATCCACTTGATGCCGGACACGCCCACGTCTCCGCCCAGGTAGGCGGGCAGCGCGATGATGCGAGCGTCAGGCTTCTCGGGGAAGCGCAGGAAGTAGCTGTCCGGGTTGACGGAGCGGCCGTCCTGGTGCGTCAGGTAGGCGGCTTCCACGCGACGCATGCACTCGGGGATGTCGCTGTGGATGATGTCGTGGGCGACCTTGCCGGTGATGACGGAGAAGTCGAAGCTCATGGGTGCGTGCTTACTCGAGGCGGGAGGTCCACGCCGGGTTGTAGAGGGTTTCGAGATAGGCCGCACCGCCATCCGCGCAGAGGAAGAGGACGTGGGGGGGCGTGAGGGAGCGCATCCTGGGCAGGTAGCGCTTGATGGCGGCGTAGGCGGAGCCGGACGAGCCCCCCACGAAGAGGCCGTGGCGCCGCAGCAGCTCCTGGCAGGCCTGGGCCGTCTCGCTCTCCGGAATCTTCACCACGTCGTCGATGCGGGCCTGCTTCACCAGGTCGGGGCAGATGCTCGCGCCGATGCCGGGGATATGACGCTTGCGCGGCGTGCCACCGAAGATGACCGAGCCCTCGGCATCCACGGCGATGATCCTCACCGAGGGGAACTTCTCCTTGAGGCGGTGGGACACGCCGGAGAGGGTGCCGCCGGTGCTGACACCCAGGAACACGTAGTCGAGCTGGGTGAAGGCCCGGGCAATCTCCTCGCCCGTGAGCCGGTAGTGCGCCTGCATTGCATCCGGATTGCCGTACTGGTTGGTCCAGTAGGCGCCGGGCACGCTCTCCACCAGCTCCTTCACCTTCGCCAGGCGCGTCTTGAGGAAGCCGCCGGTGTCGTCCCGCTCCTCGACCTTGACGACGCGCTCGCACAGCCGGCGCAGGACGGACTCGTAGCCCGGGGCGATGTTGGGGTCGATGACGGGGATGAACGAGAGGCCGAGCAGCCGGCAGTACGCGGCCAGGGCGTTGGCGAAGTTGCCCGAGGACGACTCGACGATGGTGCTGCGGGCATCCAGCTGCCCGCGCTCGAGCGCCGACTTGAGGAGCCAGTAGGCCGGGCGGTCCTTGACGCTACCGATGGGATTATGGCTCTCCAGCTTCGCGTAGAGGTGGATGCCCTCGCACTGAAGAGGAAGCACGGGCGTCTCCCTGAGGAGCGCCCCCAGGGTCACCATCCGCTGCGCCAGCTCGTTGGCCATTACCTTGCTCGCTCGGCCAGCGTTTTCCCGGCCGACTGTCGCTCTTCCGATAGAACGACCTCAGGGTTTGTATTCGTGGAGGGGCGGGCTTGTATAGGGGCCCTCTCCCGTCAGGAGTCTGTATGTCGCTGGAGCACATGACCGGGCTGCGCTGCGTGCACTGCGGACACGCACACCGCGTGGAAGACGTCGCGTACACCTGCCCGAAGTGCGGCATCGAAGGCATCCTGGACGTGGAGTACGACTACGAGCGCGTGGCCCGCACGTTGACGCGGCAGGCCCTGGCGCAAAGGCCGCTGGCCCAGTGGCGCTACGAGGAGCTGCTGCCCTTCGACGCGGCGGCCGCGCGGCCGGCGCTGCACGTGGGCATGACGCCCGTGTACGAGGCCCCGGCGCTGGCGAGGGACGTCGGCCTGGAGCGGCTGGTGCTGAAGGACGAGGGCCGCAACCCGACGGGCTCGTTCAAGGACCGCTCGAGCGCCCTCGCGGTGATGAAGGCCCGTGAGGTGGGGCGCGACACGGTGGCGTGCGCGTCCGCGGGCAACGCGGCGGCATCACTGGCCGGCTTCGCGGCGGTGCTGGGGATGAAGAGCGTCATCTTCGTGCCCCAGCGGACGCCGGAGCCGAAGCTGGCGCAGCTGCTGGTGACGGGCGCGCAGGTGCTGCGGGTGGAGGGCAGCTACGACGACGCCTACTGGCTCTGCCAGTCCGCCTGTGAGCGCTACGGCTGGTACAACCGCAACTGCGCCATCAACCCGTACCTGGTGGAGGGGAAGAAGACGGCGGGGCTGGAGCTGGCCGAGCAGCTGGGCGAGCGGATGACGGACTGGGTGGCGGTGTCCGTCGGGGATGGCTGCACGCTGGCGGGACTGTGGAAGGGGCTGAAGGAGCTGAAGCGGCTGGGGCTGGTGGAGCGGCTGCCGCGGATGCTGGGCGTGCAGGCCGCCGGCGCTTCACCGGTGGCCGCGGCGCTGGAGACCGGGGCGCTGAAGCCGGTGGAAGCGCGGACGGTGGCGGACTCCATCGCGGTGGGCTGGCCACGCAACTGGCGCAAGGCGGTGGCCGCGGTGCGCGAGTCTCACGGGTGCATCGTGCGGGTGGAGGACGCGGAGCTGCTGGAGGCCCAGGGGCGGATGGCGCGCAAGACGGGCGTCTTCGCCGAGCCTGCCGCCGCCGCCGCCATGGCCGGTGTGGTGCGGGCGGTCCGTGAGGGCCGCGTGGGCCCGAAGGAGAGCGCGACCATCGTCGTCACCGGGCATGGGCTGAAGGACGTCCGCACGGCGATGCAGGGCCTGCCGCCGCCGCTGGACGTGCCGCCGCGCCTGGAGGCGCTGGAGGCACTGCTCGCCCGGAGCGGCTGAGCACCAGGGGCGTGGCGGGAGGCGACTGTTGCCCAACCCGCCCTGCCCCGGACTGTCGCGCAGGTGGGGCGGGCTCCCTCCGTTCCCAGATTGGCACTCCACCGCGGCCCTGCCGCGTCTTCAAGGAGCTGCCGATGATGAAGCACTGGCGTCCACTACCGCTGCTGCTGGCCCTCGCGGCCGGCTGCGCGCCGCTGATGGAGGACGAAGCGGCGCCGCCATTGACGGACACCGCGCAGGCCGCGAGGGATGGGCGTGAGTGGAAGCCCTGTGGCTCCACCCCGCGTCTGCTGAGGGACATCCGCCCGGGGCTGGAGGATGGCTTCATCCACAGCCAGGTCCACGGCAACGGCGCCCTCTTCTTCTCCGCGAGCGATGGCACCCATGGCTCCGAGCTGTGGCGGAGCAGCGGCACGGGCGGCACCGGCACCTTCATGGTCAAGGACATCGCCGTGGGGCTGGACAGCTCGGGCCCCACGGACCTGACGATGGTGGGAGACCGGCTCTTCTTCATCGCGGACGACGAGGTGCGGGGCCGGGCCCTCTGGGCGAGCGACGGCACGGAGGCGGGCACGTACCTGGTGAAGCGGGTGCTCCCCATCGACGCCAGCCAGGCGGACGGGCAGACGCTGGTGGCCTACAAGGAGCGGCTCTACTTCTCGAGCGTGCTTCCCGACGGCACCGACGGCTACGAGCTGTGGACGAGCGATGGCACGGAGGCGGGCACCTTCATGGTCGCGGACCTCGCCCCGGGCCCGGACGGCTCCTTCCCGCGCCGCTTCTACGTCCATGACGGCTCCCTCTACTTCGTCATCAGCCAGGGGGACGAGAACTGGCTGGTGCGCAGCGAAGGCGGGCCCGGCGTCACTCCCCTCTTCAAGGTCTTCGAGGACACGGTCATCTTCCGCATGAAGTCCGTGGGCCGGAAGCTCTTCTTCCTGGTGGACCCGGACGAGGGCGAGGCCGACCTCTACGTCACGGATGGAACGGCCGCGGGCACGCGCTTCCTCCGGTTCTTCCCCGGTGAGTACCCCCACGACATGGTCGCGCTCCACGGCAAGCTGTACTTCAGCGCCGGCTCGGGCACTCCGGAGGGCGAGGAGCTGTGGGTGAGCGACGGGACGCGCTCGGGCACGCGGCGCGTGAAGGACATCCGGGCGGGTGCGACGGGCTCGGAGCCCGCGTTCCTGACGGTGGCCGGAGGGCGCATCTTCTTCGCCGCGGATGACGGCGAGCGCGGACGCGAGCTGTGGGTGAGCGACGGGACGACGCGCGGCACCGTGCTCTTCAGGGACCTGGAGCCGGGAGCCCCAGGCTCCTCGCCGTCGGACATGACGGCCATCCAGGACTGGCTCTTCTTCGGCGCGACGACCGAGGGACGCGGGTCCGAGCCCTGGGTGAGCGACGGCACGGCGGCCGGGACGCGAGCGCTCGACGAGGTGGCTCCGGGCGCGGCCTCGTCGTCGCCTCGAGACTTCATCCGCTCCGGCTGGGACGTGTTCTTCACCGCTGATGACGGGCGTACCGGACGCGAGCTCTACGCCTTGCCCTTCCGTCCGGAGGACCACTGCTCCCAGGCGCGGTAGCACGGACTGTCAATGCACTCCGGCCTGGACTTCCCCCTGGAAGTCCAGAGCAGGGCGCTCCAGGAGCGCGTCCATCCGGTCGAGCATGAGCGCGAAGTCGGTGAGGTGGCGCGAGCCGGTGTAGCGGGTTCGCACCAGCTCGTGGGCCCGAGCGCCGAGGCGCGCGGCGAGATCGGAGTCACACAGCAGGGTGTGCACGGCGGCGGCGAACCCGGCGAGGTCTCTCGGGTCGCGCACCAGCAGGCCATTCACACCATGCTCCACCTGGTCTTGGATTCCGCCCACCGCGCTGGCCACCACGGGGCGCGCCTTCCACATGGCCTCGGTGACGGTGAGCCCGAAGCCCTCCTGCAGGCTCTTCTGCACGACGACGGCCGCGTGGCGCTGGAGCGCGTTGACGATGGCGGCGTTCTCCTCCAGGTCCGCCATGGGCAGACACGCCAGGTGGACGCGCTGGCGCAGGGCGTGGGGCAGCTGCCGCCACAGCGCGGTGACGGCATTGAGGGTGGTCGCCGCCTCGGGGTCGTCGGCGACGGACGTCACCGCGGGGCCGGCGAGGACCAGCTCCGCGCGCAGGCCGGGGTTGTCGCGCACGAGCTGGGCAAAGCCTCGCAGCACCCCCGACGGGTCCTTCAGCGGGTCCCAGCGCGACACCTGCACCACCAGCGGGGTGTCTGGCGCGGGCGCACGACCCAGCCGCACGATGTCCGCCCCGCGCGACACCCGGGCCGGCACCCCGTCGATGCGGGTGAACACAGGCGCGGGAGTGCCGGGGCTCTCCGCCACCAGTCCCGTCCGGGCCAGGATGGCGCGCGAGACGTCCGGTGTCAGGGGCTGGTTCTTCACCGCGAAGATGTCGATGGAGGGCTGGATGATGACGGCGCGGTCCGAGAACTGGGGCGGAACGTAGGCCGCACGGGAGAAGACGGTGAGGTGCGCGGAGGCGAGCCCTGGCGCGAGGAACTCCCACGCGCGCGCCACCTCGGCATTCGGGGTGTCACACCCGATATGGCAGCGCCACACCACGATGGCGCCCACCGCGACGAGCGCCGGCGCGAGTCCCGCCGTCTGCGGGTCGTGCAGCACCGCCACATCCCCTGGCTGCACCAGGACGAGCAGCTCCTCCGCGTTGTCGCGCAGCACCTCGTCGTACAGCGCGCGCTCGGTGGCCCCCAGCGGGGAACCGTCTCCTGGGGAGCCATGCAGCGCGTGGTGCAGCCGCTTCGTCACCCGGAAGAAGTCCGGCGTGCCCTCCAGCACCATCCAGCGCGCGTCCACGCCCGCGCCGCGCACGTAGGCGAGCAGCCGAGGGAGCATCTCCGCCACTCCTCCGCCTCGTGCGGTGGAGTTCACGTGCCAGAAGGTGTGGCCCGCCATGCGGACGCGGGCCTGCTCCGCGTGCGCCTGGAGCGCACGCCAGCCCGCCTCTCCAATCACCGGCAGGAAGTGAGAGAGGGACTCGGCTCGGATGTGCACTTCGGAGGGCTTGAGCATCGCTCCGAAGGTGGGCCCGTCTGGAGGCAGGCGGTACCCTTTCAGACGGCAGGCAGGACGGCGATGGCCAGGCCGTCCGCCAGTGCCTCCCCGCGGACCGGAGAGAACGACGCCTCGCGCCCTGGCCAGGCGGAACCTGCCAGGGGCGAGGCGAAGGGAGCCCACTCAGTGGAGGGCGTCGGGGTTGCGCAGCAGCCGGCCCTGGACCCGGTCGTTCATCGCCTCGGGTGAGACGAGGAACTCCCAGTAGAACACCACCGAGCGTCCATCCCCCACCGACGCGAGTGACGGCGCGAACTCCCCGCTCTCATGCGTGGAGATGGGGAAGCGCTCCCGCACCCGGCCCTCGCGCGACACCCGCGCGCCTTCGATGTCCGGCACGTCGAAGGTGCTGCTCCCCGGAAGAATGAGCGGCTCCGAGGACTCCCACGCCACCAGGTAGTCGCGCCCATCGAAGATGACGGTGGGCTCCTCCTGCAGCTCGGGGCCGGTCGCCACGAAGGCGTCCACCGGCTCCAGCACCGCGCCCTCACGGGTCACCCGCCGCATCCGGAGGTCCCCGCTGTCCACGAAGAGCTCATCGAACTCGGCCCACACCACCAGCGCCTCCCGCCCGTCCGACGCCACCGTCGCGTCCTGGTACGAGAGGTCCGGGCTGTCCGGCGCAACGATGAGCGGCGACGCGTCCAGCACGCTGCCCGTGGCGGACAGCCGGAGCGCGCGAAGGCCCTCGAAGAAGAAGAAGCCCTCTGCGCGGGTGGTGCGGTACACGAGGAGGTAGCCGCTCCCCAGCGCCGTCATCGCGGGCTGCCCCTGGCTGACGCCCGGAAGCTCCGGGGTGATGCGGAAACCTCCAGGGTCCAGCACGTCGCCACCGCGGCTCACCCGCGTGCCCCAGACGCCCGTCCCCGCGCGCTCGTCGGTCCAGGTCACCAGGAAGCCGTCACCGCTCGAGGCCACCGCCGGGCTCGCCTGGGTCTCCGGCGCCACCGCGACCTCCAGGCCCGCTGTGTCCAGCAGCTCCCCCGAGCGGCTCACCCTCGCACCCCGGATGTCCCGCAGGCCGTCCGAGCCGGGCTGCTCCCACACCACCAGGAAGACCCGTCCATCCCAGGCCACCTGGTGACCGGAGGCCTCCGGCCCCGCGGGAAGGAGGATGCCGCGAGCATCCCTCACCGTGCCATCCGGCCGCAGCCGCGCGGCGAAGAGCGCGGGCCGCTCGGGCGCACGGAAGTCCCTCCACACCACCAGGTACCCGTCCGCACCGGAGGTCACCACCGGAGACATCTGCGCATCCGCCGCCCGCGTCAGCACGGTGCCGCGGCGGTCCAGCGCGTCCCCGTCCCGCTCCACGCGCGTGGCCAGGATGGCGCTGCCGAAGGAGATTCCCTCCCGCAGCGAGGCGTAGCTGACGAGGTAGCGGTCGGCCCCCGCCGCCACCGCGGGACGGCCCTCGTCCGGGTAGTCGCCGTGCGACACGAGCAGGCCCGACTCCTCCACGGTGGCGTCCTCCTTCACCTTGGCGCCCCGGACGCGCAGCGCGCCGTCCCGAGCGTCCTGCCAGACGACCAGGGAGCGGCCCCCGAGATGCGCCACGCGTGGGAGGCGCTGGTCACCGGGCGCGGTGGAGATGGGGAACCCGTCTGTCTCGTCCACGCGTCCGCTCCGGAACACGCGGGCCCCGTAGATGTCGCGGTCCACGCCGCGCGCGTCGTCCCACACCACCAGGAAGCGATGGCCCGTCCACACCACCGAGGACACGCGCTGCTCGCCCGGCGCCGAGGAGATGGGGAAGCCGCCCGGGTCCCGGATGGTGCCGCCCGCGAGCACCCGCGCCCCGTAGATGTCCGGGGTGTCGAACCCACCGCGGCTGTCCGTCCACGTCACCAGGAACTGGGTGCCGTCCCACGCCGCGGCCGGCTCACCCACGATGTCCGTGCCGCCTCCGGGCGTGAGGTACGTCAGCGTCGGCGAGAGCACCACGCCCGAGGACGACACGCGAGAAATGGCCAGGTCCGAGCCCTCGTCATCCGACACGGAGAAGCCGATGACACACACGTCCGGCGAGCAGGCGAGGCCGGGGGCGCCACCGCCCACCTCGCCAGAATTGAGGACGGTGAAGCGCCGGAGCACCCTTCCGTCCGAGCCCACGTGGACGCCGAAGACGCCGTCAGCCACCCAGGCGACGACGAACTGGCGCCCATCGAACACCACATTCGGGATGCCCGGGTCGAGGCTGCCGCTCACGTTGAGCGGAATGCCCGCGGGGTCCAGCACCGTGCCGTCCGGCTTCACGCGCGCGGCGAACATGCCGCCGGGCCGCTCGTCCCTCCACACGACGAGGAACTGCCGGCCATCCCACGCGACGGAGCTGTCACTGGCCGCGAACTCCCTCGGCTCCAGCCGGGGCTTGTTCACCCCGAAGGGCCGCGACACGAGCACGTCGCGAACCCGAGCGACGGCGGCCTCCTCCGAGGGCACTGCCAGTGCTTCCTCCTGGACGTCCCCGCGCGCCTCCCCATCCCCGTCGGGAACCGGTCCACACGCAGCCGCGCACAGCACCAATCCCAGCCAGACGTACCGCCACCCCTGCCCCTTCACCGTGTTGCAATCGCTCGCCATTC
Organism: Pyxidicoccus xibeiensis; assembly: GCF_024198175.1. Lineage (NCBI taxonomy): Bacteria > Pseudomonadati > Myxococcota > Myxococcia > Myxococcales > Myxococcaceae > Pyxidicoccus > Pyxidicoccus xibeiensis. The sequence goes on along the minus strand of NZ_JAJVKV010000008.1, from coordinate 414,845 downwards.
CGCCCCCCTCCACCTGCGGGCGGAAGGTGGTGGCGAGCGAGGAGGCACGACAATCGCCCGCAAGACGGCGGACCTGGGTGGCACAGCACGAATGACGGCACTGCGGTGCAGGGCGATTGTGGGGAGCGCAAACCCCAAGGTGTGGGGTGGCCTCCAGGGCTCACCGCCCGCGCCAGGGCCGTGCTCCGAGGCAAGCCCGAGTGAACACTCCATGGCATGTGACTTGCCTGGGGGCCGCTCATGTCCCCGCATCTTTCGAAGGCTTCCGGTGTTCGGCGGAGGCTCACCATTCCATGGTGGGCGGTCGCGCGAAGTGCGCGTTCCCTGCTGTGGGTCTTGCCGTTCCTGTTCTGGCTGGGCTGCTCCGGCAATGTCTCATCACCGGGTCCGGAAGGGCCTGGTGGCGAAGACGCCGGCTGCGTCGAGCCCCCGGCCGATGGTGGCTCCGACGCGGGTGTGCCGCCGGCCGACGTGCTCGTCCCCAGCCGCCTGCTGCGGCGCACCGCGCTGGCGCTGAGGGGAGCGCCTCCGACGGACGAGGAGTACGCCGCGCTGGAGGCCGCCGGGGACGAGGCCGCGCAGCGCGCCTACGTCTCGGCCTTCGTGGACCGGACGCTCCAGCAGCCGACCTTCTACCGGACGTTGTTCGAGACGGCGCGCGACTGGTTCAACATCCCGCCCGTGGGGCCGTCGGCGGATCCGCCGGAGTATGGCCTGCAGCAGCAGCGCTCCATCGTCCGGTGCCCGGAAGGCACCCCGAAGGCCGGAGCGTGGAAGTACTTCCGCTACGACCAGGATGCCTGTCAGGGCCTGAAGCCGGATGGCACGCCCGCGGAGGAGCGCTCCCTCGAGGCCTGGTGGGCGCCGGGCGCGACGACGAAGCTGGTGGGCTTCGCGGCGAGCGTGTCGCCCACGGGGCAGTCCTACGACGCGAGTGGCTTCCCGGTGACGGTGAACTGCGCCACCGCGGGCCCCGTCGCGAACTGTGGCTGCGGCCCCGCCGCCGCGTACTGCCACGCCGACACGGGGAGCTATCCGGGCTGGGAGGACTACGGGCTCCACAACCCGCTGGGACAGCGGCGGCAGGTCGCGGAGGAGCCCGCAAGGCTGTTCGCGCACCTCGGCTGGCACGACCGGCCGATGACGGACCTCATCCTCGGCAACTACTCCGTGGGGCCCACGCGCCTGCAGGCCGCCTACGTCATGCAGGGGCTCGCCGGCGAGCTGACGTACCTGCTCGAGGACGACTCCTGGTGGAGGCCGTCGCGCTTCGCCAGCGCGCCGGTGGACCCCGAGCACTCCCAGGGTGACCCGAATGCCTGGCGTGAGTACCTCGTCGCGGCCCGCAACCCCTTCTTCCTGGAGGAGCGAGACTACCGGTACGACCCGCGCACGCAGACCGCGGCGATGAAGGGCATCCCCGCCGCGGGCATGCTCACCAGCCTCGGCTTCCTCAGCGCCTACCCCCGCGAGCGCGTGCGCGGCGCGCGGGCCCTGGAGATGCTGGCATGCGAGGAGCTCTCCCCGCCGCAGGGCCAGGAGTTCAACGAGTACAAGAGGGATCCGGGCACGGAGGGGCCCTGCCAGCACTGCCACCGCCGGTTGGACCCGGCGGCCATCCACTTCAAGCGCTTCGCGAAGATAGGGCACGGCTTCGAGGGCCATGGCGCGACCTACCCGATGCCGGGCATCGGCAAGGTGTGGCACTGGCCCGCGCGGTGGCGCACCGGCGAGTACCCCTATCACGGCGACCCGTTCAGCCACTGGAACCGCTGGTACATGCCGGACACGCTGCTGACGCCCGTCACGGAGGCCCAGGCCCAGGTGAACCCGGAGGCCGTGTTCATCGACTTCCTCCCGCCGGACCAGAACCTGCTGGGCCAGGTGAGTGACGGCACGGTGGGGCCGCTGGGCTTCGCCAAGCTCATCGTCGCCTCGGGCTCGTTCGACCGGTGTGTCGTGCGCCACCTGCACGCGCGGGTGATGGGGCGGGACATCAACCCGGCGCGGGAGGCGGGCTACCTGGAGGAACAGGTGGCGCGCTTCATCGCCGGGGGTCGCAAGGCCCGGCCGTACGTCAAGGCACTCACGCAGTCCGAGCTCTTCCAGAGGGGGCGCTGACATGAACCGCTACGCATTGCTCCTCGTGCTCCCCTGGCTTGCCGCCTGTCGCTCGGAGGGGACTGCCTCCACCATCCGCGGCCAGGCGCAGGCGGCCTGCGGCACGCCGGCCACCTCGGAGACCCTGCGCGTCATGGAGGGCCTCAAGCCGCACTGCGCGGGCTGTCACGAGCAGGGCGCGCGCGGCTACTTCGCCTCGGTGGAGGCCTTCCAGGGCCTGCTCGTCTCGGACACCCGGCTGGTGAAGGCGGGCAGCCCCGATGACAGCGAGCTGGTGCGGCTCTTGGAGGGCCGGGGCACCGGCTCCTTCAAGCAGATGCCCATCGGCCAGAAGACGTACGCGCAGCTCGTCTCGGAAGGCACCGCGACGCTCTCCGTGGAGGCGGTACGCGCCTGGGTTCAAGGGCTCGGCGAGCAGCAGCGCGATGCCCGGCCGGACCGCGACGCCCCGCGCATCACCCGCATGAGCGCGGACCAGATGCAGCGCGCGCTCTATCAGCAGCTCGGGCTGGGGTACGACGACTTCTTCGTCAACGCGAAGGAGTTCGGCTTCGACATGGCGGAGTCCCGGGGCGAGGAGTACCTCCCGCTCCAGTCGCCGGACGCCATCCCCTCCCCCCGGCAGTACATCAGCGGCGAGCGCTACCACGGGCTGGGCGGAGGCTCGGTGATGAACCAGGTCTCCGCGGACCAGACCCCCTCGCCCACGCTGGCACTGAACCTGACGCAGATCTCCCAGCGCTGGTGCCGGCGGGCCTTGGACAAGCAGGACAACACGGCGCTGTTCCCCAAGGGCGCGGCGCGCACGGCGGACCCGGCCGAGGTCAAGGCCACGCTGAAGCGCTGGTCGCTCCACTTCCTGGGAGAGCGCTTCACCGACGCGCAGGTGGACGAGCTGTACACGGACGTCTTCGTGCCGCTCGCGACGCCGACTGACACCGAACCCGCCTACGTGGGGGTCTGCTCGTACTTCATCCGCCACCCGCACTGGGTTTTCTACTGAGGCCCGCCATGAAGCTCTCTCGTCGCAATCTCTTTCAAGCGGCCTTCGGGGCTGCGCAGGTCGGGCTGCTGGCGCGGTATGGACTGCCGACGGCGATGGCGCAGTCCGCGTCGGGCAGACCCACGAAGATGCTGGCCATTTACCTGGTGGGCGGCCTCCATTGGGAGTCCTTCTTCGCGCCGATGACTCGCGCGGGCATCCAGAAGTTCATTCCGCCCGCGCAGGGCGGCAGGTACGCCTACGGGTACAACCCCGAGCAGGTGGAGCACCTGGACCGCTCGCCGGTGGACCTGCTGTCCCCCGGGCCGGTGCGCAAGCTGCGCGTCCCCGTGTACTGGAACTGGGCCAACCCGGCGGACGAGGAAGGGGCGAATCCCGTCGTCAACAACGCCCAGGTCTACCGCCCGGACGGCTACGTGTGGGCCAACCCCCGGTACAAGCTCTACGACAAGGCGGTGCTGCTGGTGGGAGCGGACCAGGGGACGGCGGCGCATGCGAGCGGCCTCATCGCGAGCATGTCCGGTGTCGCCGGCTCCACCTTCCGGGCTCCGGCGGTGCAGGCCGTGGTGGCCAACGCGATGGCGTCACGCTTCCCGGACCGGCCGCTTCCCAATGTCGCCCTGGGTGGGCCGCTGCCGATGGCGCTCGGGCTGCCCGCGCTGGCGAACCCGACGCTGCTCCCCTCCAGCGCGTCGGTGGAGCCCACGCTCTCCGACCGGCGAGCCGGCACGTGGCACGGCCTGCGAGCGCGGCAGGAGGTGCCGGACCTCGCCTTCGACGGCACGCCGATGTCGGGCACGGTGCCCGCGACGGCGGTGGACGCGGCCCTGCTCAAGGCGGTGCGCCGCGAGCGTGGCACCTCCAGCGCCGGAACGGACGGGTACCTGGAGCAGCTCTACGACACGTACAAGGGCGCCAGCCGCACGATTCGCCGGGACATGCTGTCGGTGCTGGAGAAGACGCCCGCCTGGGAGAAGCTCAAGGCCGACCCCGCCTATCCCGAGGACTGGATGGCCTGCATGGGCTATCGGGATGCCTGCGGCAAGATGGACTCGATGGGCGACTATGCGTTCGCGCTGCAGCTGTTGAAGTCCGACCTGGTGACGACCGTCACGCTGCGGGGGACGAGCATCGAGGGCTTCACCTTCGACTCCCACTTCGTCAACGGGCAGATCACGCATGCGCAGTACCTGCGCATCGCCTTCGAGATGGTGGGGCGCATGTGCCTGGAGATGAGCCTGACGCCGAGCCGCTCGGACCCGTCGCGCTCGCTGCTGGATGAGACGCTCGTCTACGTCTACAGCGACTTCGGGCGGACGTTCCCCAAGGTGGGCAGCGACCACCACCCGGCGACGTGTGCCCTGCTGGTGGGGGGCGGCATCCAGGGGAACCAGATGATTGGCGGTTACGACGAGCGGATGGAGGGCTCCCCCATGGGCATTCCGGTGAAGCTCGTCGAGGAGTCCGGGGACGTAGTGACGCGGACCCCGAACTCGCAGGACATCGCGGCGACGGTGCTCGGCGCCTATGGGCTCATGCCCGGGAAGGACTTCTTCATCCCGGGAGGCTACGGCATCTTCGACGGCGTCGTCAGGCGCTGAGCGGAGCGGTGACGCGGGCGCGCGTGAGTGGCGCCCGCGTCAGCAGCCCTGGGCCTCGAGGTTCCGGGAGGGCCGCGCCGTTCGTCAGGGGCGTGTCAGAAGCAGCGCGCCCTGACGGAGATGCCGTGAGTCGAGGAGCTGCCGGTGAGGTACCAGGAGCCCGCCGATTCGAAGATGTCCACGTACTCGTTCCAGCCGGAGAACTCACCCGCGAGGTACGTCAGGGCGCAGACGCGGTTGGTGGACTTGCCCATGTGCTCGGCGTAGGTCTGGCCCTGGTTCCAGAAGTACTCGCCGCTGTAGGAGGGCACGGTGATGCACCGGGCCCGGGCGCGTCCATAGGCCTTGCTCGAGGAGCCGAACAGGAACCAGGAGCCGCCGCTCACGTAGGCCCGGACCCAGTGCGCCGCGCCATTGAAGTCGCCATCCACGCGCGTAAGGAAGCACACCCGCCCCGAGGCGGTGCCCATGTTCGTCGGGAGGCTCTGGCCCGGCGTCCATTCGTACTCGCCGGAGAGGGTGCCGCCGCTCCGGCGAGCGCACCGGCCACTGGCCTGTGTGGCACCGGCGTTGCCGTGGACGTACCAGCTCGCGTCGGCCGCGAAGACACGCACATGGTCACCGGGACCATTGAAGGCCCCCCGGACCCGGTCCAGGAAGCAGAACCGGTCCGAAGTGGTACCCATGGGGGTCGCCGGATTGGGCGTCGACCAGGTGTATCCACCAGACGAGGGCAGCTCCTGTTCCGTGGTAGCCAGGACAGCCTCGGGCTCCGTCCCTGATTCCTCCAGCAGCTCCTCGGGGCCGCAGCCGCCCAGGGTGGTTGCGAACAGCAGGACAGCGAAGCGGGGGTTCAATCGAAGCAAGGCATTCTCCTTGGAAACTCCGGTTGGGGGACCGGAGGAGGCCAAGGTGCGGCGCGACGCCTGTAATGCCAAACGTGAATCGGCGGCTCTGCTGCCCGGTGAATGGGCCTCCCGCCTGTGGGGCATGAGGCGTGTCGATTAACGCCTGTCTTTGCTGAAGGGCTCCAGACAATTTCAGAAAATGAGGAATTCCGAGTTCAAGGGGCGCGAGGGACCCACCCATGCGTGTGAAGCGGCAGGCCCCAGAGGCGTGCCCTGGTGTCCTCGCCCCCACGAATGACGGACCGGGGCGAGCCTCTCACCCGCAGCCGCCTGTTCCCGGGCAGATGTAGCCGTAGCCTTGCCACAGATACTCACAGTCCGCCCAGGACATGACGTGGAACTCGTCGCAGCGGGTCCGATACTCACGGCCACAGGAGGAGTCGCGGTACTCGTCGATCTCCTGCACGCCCCAGATCTCCGCGTAGACCCACCAGTTCTTGTCGAAGAAGTGCTTGAACCTGCGATCGGTCTCGACCCATTCGCCGTACGGCCAGCAGCGGTCGCAGGTCCAGGACTCGCCACACGTGCTCATGCGAGCCGGGTTGTAGTAGCAGTCGCCGTCGCAGGTGTAGCAGTCCCATTCGCAAGGACTGCTCGAGGTGCAGAGCTCCTCGCACATGGGCTCCTGCGCGGACGCGGTGCCGGGGACCGCGAGCGGCCCCAGCAGCAGGGCACCGATGACAGCTCTCGAAACAGGAATCGTGCTCATCTTCATACCTCCGCGCAGGTGCTGGCGGGAGCCATCGCCCTGGCTGGCGCGACCTCGCCCCCCAGGAAGGCAGGTCCGCGAGGAGACATCTGTGATCGATGAAGGCTCACTCTGGAGCTGCCCGAGCCGCATCGCCCCCGCTTCACTCCATGGGGGCAAAGACGACGCCGCCCAGGACCAGGGCTCGCCCGCCCCCGTCCTCTGACAGCCACAGCGTCCACGACTCCGGGGACAAGAAACGGTCGGCTTCCGCCTCCACCAGGATGCGCTCTGGAGCATCCGAAGTGACAGGCGACGCCTGCCACACGGACAGGATCTTCAGCAGCTCACCTCCGGGCCCCGCAAGCGACGCGTTCCGTGCCGTCCAAGGCGCCCCGGGCTCCTGGGCTCGCAACAAAAGCTCCACGAGCACCCGGCGGGCCGCGCGGTAGGTACGCAACTGCTTCGTCACGAACGCACCTTGTCGCCCCCGGACGGCCACGTCTGAGAGGTTCCGAGCCACGACTCCGCGATCAGCGAGGGCTCCGGAGACCCGCAGGGCCGTCAGGCCTCCGGGCGCGGTCTGGGCCCGGTCCAGCGCCTCCTGACACTGGAGCACAGCGGCCCGGGCCTCTTGCAGCTCACGCGGACATGACTCCACGGGGCGTGGTTCGCAGAGCACCTCCACCAGACGATCCGCCCGGTCCCTGCTCACCACCAGGCCGAAGGTGGCCATCTGGGGGGCCTCGCCATCCTCGAAGCGCACGGTCAGCCGCACCGTGTCTCCCGACTTCAGAGCATCAGAGGGCACCAGAAGGAGGACGAACTCGCCCGAGTCCGCCCGCGTGAAGGAGGAGGCCCGCTCCAACTCCACCTGGAACCGTCCCGACGAATCACGCGCAAGCTTCTTGTCGAAGGTGAGCACCGTGGAAACACCGGCACGAATATGGAGCTCGGGCTCCGTACCGGCTGCACCGGCGCGCAAGTCGATACGTCGGAGGCCTGTCTCGGGCAGAGGCGGCTGCGCGGCGGCGTCCCGGCCCGTCACGAGGACGAGCGCCAGCAGAGAAACGGGGAGTAGGCGCATGAAACGGAATCTCCTGGAGGTCACGCCCCTGGCTCTCATGAGGGCAGCCTCTGGACGAGGCTGCCGCCGGACAAAGGCCGCGGCCCGTGCGGCGGCCAGCACCGTGTCACTTGAAGCGCTTCACCTGTCCGAGCTTCGCCACCGGCAACGTGATGACCGTGCCGGGTTCCGCTCCTGGCCCTTGCACCTCCATGCCCTGGCGAAGGTCGCCATCCATCAACTCCATGCAGACGGGGAAGCGCCGGCCATCCTTCGTACGAGCCTCGGTGAACCAGCCATGGACGCGACCCTCGGCGAAGAACAGTCGCCCAGCCACGGTGGTCCCGACTTTAGGCAACGTCCCCCACAGATCTTCGATCACGAACACCACGGGCCCCTCTCTCAGGATGGCCTCGCTGCTCATCTCGAACGGAATGAAGCTTCCATCTGGGAAATCGGCGCCGACCTTGCCGATCTGGAGCTCCTTCATCGCCTCCACCGAGCCCTGCGGGCACTCCTCGGGCGGAGGCCGCGCCTGTCGCAGCGCCGCGAGAGCCCGAGGTGGCTCGGCCTGCTGGGGACCGGAGCAGGCCGCGCCGAGGCATGCGGCGACCGCCCCAACCGCGGCGCGCACTGCATCCGGTGTCTTCACGCGCTTCGTCGCGGCAGGCTTGGAGAGTGTAGGAGTCTTCACGTCAGAGCTGTCCTGGGTCTGGGTCATGGCCGCAGCATCCGCGCTGGCCGGGCTCTCCTCCAAGGACGTCGCCACTGCCATCCCCGGCGCCGAAGTCCCGCCAGGAGCATCCCCCGCCCGAACCGACGCGTCTGCCAGCGGCCGAGCCTGAGTGGAACCAGCCTCCAAGCCCTCGGAGGAGGCCCCTACCCCTCCCCCGCGCCAGCTGGCCACCGCGGTCACGAGGCCAAGCACCGCCAGCCCCCCCACCACCATCAGGACCGCACGACGAACGCGCCGCCTTCCCGTGACGCTGGCGGCCCGCCCTCGAGGCCACGTGTCACGGTCCACACGAACCAAAGTCAGCGCGGGCGCCGTGGAGTCCGCCACGGCGGAGGGCGGCGACGACATGCGCCCGCCGACGAACCGCCCACCCGTCGAGCGCGCCCGGGCGGGGCTCTCCCGCGCTGGAGGTGGAGTGCCCGGAGCCGTGGGCCAGTCCGGCCGCACCGTGCGCCGAGCGGAGGGGTCTGCCAGCTCCGACCCCGCTTCCCAGGCGAACACCCGCTGCTCCCAGGCTTGCACCGGGCCGAGCTCCATCGCGGCCACGAGCGCCTGATGCAGCTCGTGTCCGGCCCCGTAGCGAGCCTGGGGCTTCTTCTCCAGCAGCCGGGCCACGACCTCGCTGAGCGCCGGAGGCACCCGGCGGTTGATGGCGGCCACGGGCGGCGGCACGTGCGCGAGGATGGCGAGCATCAGCAGGTCGCCAGGAATCTCGGGAGGGAACGGGTAGTGCCCGGTCAGTGCGCGGAAGAGACACACGCCGAGCGCATACAGGTCGTCGGTAGGCTTGAACGCATAGCGCGCTCCGGCCTGGCGGAAGTGGAGGCGGTGGAAGTCGAGGGCCTCGGGGCTGCGCAGGTGCACGGTGCCCGGAGGCACGACCGTCGAGGTGAGCGTGCTGGCCCCCTCCTGCCGTCCCACGCCGAAGTCGATGAGGATGGGCTGCGAGTCACTCGAGCGGATGAGGATGTGCTCGGGCTTGAGGTCCCGGTGGCGCACACCCCGCGAATGCAGCCAGTCGAGCGTCAGGGCGAGCGAGCCCGCAACGAGCGCCAGCTCGCGCAGCGGAGGGTTGGAGGTGTCCGCCCAGGTGTGCAGCGGCAGGCCCTGGACCCAGTCCATGACGAAGTAGAGGTGGCTGCCGGCCATGGACTCCCAGTGGCCCCAGTCGTGGACGCGCACCACGTTCGGGTGCTTCGTCCGCGCCAGCAGCGCCACCTCGCGCTCGGCGCGTGGGTCTGACGGCCGCAGGGCCAGCTTGAGCGCATACATCACCCCGGGGGCGTCCACGTCCTCCACCCGGTACACAGCGCCGTAGCTGCCACTGCCGAGTGGCTCCAGAACGCGCCAGCGGTTCACCCGCGCGCCGGGCCCGAGCGCCCATGGATAGGCCCTGCTGTCTTCCACTGGTCCGGACATGCCCCGCCTCGCCACGAGTCGGCGTAGAACCTAGCAGGTCATGCGGGTTCTTGCATACCTGCCAGCAGGGGTCCGGAAGAATGCTGCGGACAGGCCGGGCCACGGACCGCCCTCCGAAAGCCTCGCCCGAAGCGACGTCCGCGAGCCCGCGCCGCCGAGCCACGGGCGCGTCAGGGTGCGTCAACGCCAGACGCGTCAAGCCCGGCGGTGTCAGCTTGATAGCCACTGGAGGCAACCGGATTGGGGTGCCCGGGATAATCCCTCCAGGCCCCATCCAGGCCCCTGTTCCAGCCCAGAGGAGCACCGATGACGTCGATCAAGAACCGTCCCGGCGTGCTGCAGTCGCTCGTTGCTCCGAAGCCGCCGGAGCAGGCGAAGGCCGCGCTCCCTAAGTCGCGGCGCCAGGCTGTATCGGATGGGTTCGAGCGTCCGACGCGGGCCCAGGTGCCCGTGGAAGGTGAGGCCCGGGCGACCCAGGCGAGCTTGCTGGCGAACAGCACGGAGCAGCTGCTGCGCTTGAGTCCAGGGGGCACGGGAGTCGTGGCGCAGGCGCTCGCCGCGCAGGGCACGGGCTCGACGGGCACGCTCTCCGAGGCGGAGCAACAGGAGGGCTACGAGATCCTGAGCTACAACGATCCGGAGAAGCTGGACGCCTGGCTCGCGGCGCATCCCGACCCGGCGAAGCGGGCCGCGATGATGGAGTACCTGTACCAGTTCCCGGAGGCGATGGGCGCGCTGCTCAGTGAGCCCATGTCCGAGGAAGCCAAGGCGAACATCGGCGGCGCGCTGGGCCACGCCTTCGCCGCCGGCAAGGTGACGGCGGAGCAGATAGCCACCAGTGCGGAGTACACGTGGGACAGCACCGTCTACGGAGAGGTCATCGGGCAGTCCCACAACCCGAGGCTCATCACGACCTTCGTGGATGGGGTGATGGCGAGCACGGGCCACGGGGATGATGGGAGGGACCCGATCCGGGCCCAGGCGGCGGCCTTCGCGCTCGCGGGCCTGCCGCCGGCGGGTCTGGACACGTACCTGAACACGCACGGCGACACGGTCCACGACATCCTGTCGATCATGAACGGGAACAGCGAGGGCCGCACTCAGGAGGCGCTCGGAGCGCTGCTGTCCTCTGCGGCCAAGATCCGCCACGGCGTGAGGACTGGCAGCGTGTCGGACGGCCTCATCAACCTGTTCATGGAAGCGGTGCCGCTACTCGGAGAGAACCCGGCATCCGTGCAGGGGGCCACGGAGTTCTTCATGGCGCACGGCGACGCGATGCTTCGCAACCCGAAGTTCTCCGACGAGACCGGCTTTCTCACGCCGGCCGCGGAGAAGACGCTCAGCGAGTTCTGGGCGCGCACGATGTTCCAGGGCTCCGACTACGAGAACAAGGACGAGTTCACGCAGTGGGTGTCGGAGTGGTTGGGAGACATGACGTCGGACCTGTCAGCGGTGCCGCGAGGTCAGGAGGCGACGGACGGAGATAGAGCGGACGCGGTCCGGCTCGGGAGCATCGTCGGCACGCTGGAGACCGGCTTCGAGACGGCCATCGAGCGGTTGGACCAGCGCAATGAAGCCATCACGGGAATGGTGGACCTGGTCTTCCAGCTGAAGGACCTCATCCCCGGAATGAAGTTCCCGGGAGCGGACCAGGCGGTGGACGTGACGGTCGACGTCGTGCGCGACTGGGTGGTGGGCATGCTCACCGACGACCCGGCCAGTCCGAACGCGGCAGTCCCCTTCCATGACCAGTTCGCCTTCGATCTGGACAACCAGGACCTGCGCGAGAGCTACGCCATCGGACGCGGCGAGACGCACGACAACGACCACGTCGGCATCCGCTGAGAGGCCGCCGGGGGCATCGGACTACCTCACCGGAGGTCTGGCTCCCATTTGCGAACCAGGACGTTCAGCGAGGACTCCATGGAGACCGCGCCCAGGATTCTTCTGAGCGTTTCGGCATTGCTGCCCCCCAGCGTGAAAGCCACCCTGTTGCCGACTCTTGCCCGCGGGACGCCATCGCAGAGCATGGCCGCATCGGATCGTTCATACAGTCGGCAGAGACTCCCGGTAAGTACCGGCTGGGTGAACCCGAGACCGCTCATCACCGGGTCGAGGTGAGATAGGAAGTCAGCCTCATCGCCCTCGAGGAGTCCTCCACACTGCTGCGGCATATCGCTCACCCGGTAGCTGAAGAGCGCGTCCCATGCCAGCTTCTCGCGCAGCGTCTCGAACATGTCGTAGAGTTCACCGCCCAGCGCATCTCGCTTTGTCACCAGCGCATCGTCCCGTGCCGGCGCCTTGAAGTCGTAGAACAGATGCAGTGGCATCATTTCATCTGACTCGTAGGCAATGAGCAGGAACCGGGGATCAGGTTCGACCATCCCTTCTGCGTAACAGTCGAGGATGCGCCGCACCGAGAAGTCCAGCGTCGAGTAGGACAGCGGCCCCATGCTCTGTCCCATGCGGCTCAGGAACCACCGGTAGAAGGGAGGCAGGGGACGGCCTGCAATCCTCTCGAGCTGCGAGATCTCATCGGGTGTGCTGCCCTTCCACTGCTCAGCGAGCCCGGGCACAATTCTCGGGAGCAGGCTTTCCAGCCCGGGCTCCGGCGACATCTCTGACTCTGGCATGTGACTTCCTTGACGTCAGTGCTCACACTTCTTCGACGTCCAGGTGATGACCACCGCTGACGGCAAGCGCTATCAGCGCCTCTGACCAGACCGGCCCTACTCACTGGCTCCATCTGATGGGGCGGTTGCCTCCAGGGCCGCCTCGCGTTCGACGACCTTCTTGCGCTCCTCCCAGGCGTTCAGGGCTGATGCCACATGATGGAGAGAGTGGCGCTTCAGTCTTGGGTGGTGCACCGCGAAGTAGTGCTCTCCGGCGATTTCCACGAAGGAATAGGGATTGGCTGGGTGACTCATCAACCACGCCTCTGCCTCTGCGCGTGTAGCAAAGGAAGGCCGCTGTGAGGGAATTCCCCTGGCGGTCAGTGCCTCCAGCGCCGGCTCGATTGCATAGTCGAGACACATGCCGCGCGTATTGTCCTCTCTCTCATACCAGAATTGATAGTACTCATCGCCAATGAGGATGCGGGCCGGGCTCGGGGGTTCCGCGCTCCCCTTCAGCCAGGCCTCCGCCTCCTCGTGGCTGATGAAGTGCGCGACGGTCACCGGGGCAAGGTCCAGCAGATGGTTGAAGAAGTCCTCGACCTCGTCGACCTGTCCGGTATCCGCGATGAAGTTGATGAGCGCGACGAGAACGAGCACGTGCTGCTGTTCGGGCGAGGGAGTTTCGCTCAGGGAATTGAGCAGCAGCTCCACCGCCTGTTGCGCGCAAGTATTTGTGTGCGCGCTCATGCGTGCGCTGACGTAGCGCTGCCCTACGTCTCCCATCTCTTCGAGTGCGTCTTCGAAACGGTAGACCTGGCCTGTGACGTTTACGAAGTAGCTGAGGGTGCGCAAATAGAGCCAGAGCTTCTCCTCCTCCGCCAGACCCTTCAAATTTGCTGCTTGCCGCCGAGACGCGATGAGAATCGCCGTTTCCGCAAGAGCATCATGAATCTTCACCTGCATGCCTCCGCGAGCTGGGTGTCGAGGGGCAGCGCCGGGGAGCTTTCCGCCATGATCAGGAGTGGCGCCAGAACGAGTGCCGCTCCCCCTGAGCCAGCGACCACCACGGCGAAAGCCACACCGGCAATGACCACGACAGCCCCCACGACGAGTTCAGTGCGATGCCTCTTGACCCAGTCAATGGCAGGATCTATCGCATCGAACTCGGCTGCGTACTGTTCTGCCCACTCTCCGCGTCCCTTCTTGCACTCAATCGAAACCTCCATGCAGTTGCGCGGACACCACCAACTCCTGGCGGCGCGCCACGACTGTACCCGTGTGTCCCTGTATTCGCGATGACCAATGACGAAGGGTCGGCTGCTCGCGAGACAGTCATTCACGCACTGCTCATGCCGACCATCGCAGTACGCATTCAAGCCCGAGGTGGACGCGCGCACGATATTTCGACGGAGGTGTCTCGTGCTCAAGGTGTGCTGGAACGTAAGGGACCGGTCCAGCCCAGGGTGCCGGCGGACGAGGAGCGTGGCAGGTAGAGCGCGTGAATGACGGCGCGCCGACGAGCCTATCGCTGCTGAGCCTGCTGCTGAGCCCACGCCTCGGGGAGGAGTTCCTTGAGACGGGAGGCCGGGAAGCGGGTGTCGCCGAGCTTGGGCAACACGTCGCGGAAGTAGGCCCAGGGGTCCCTGCCCAGCCGGTAGCAACTGAGCACGAGGGAGTAGACGGACGCGGCCCGGCGTCCGGCCTCATCGCTGCCGAGGAAAAGCCAGTTCTTCCTTCCCAAAGCAATCATGCGGATGAGGCGCTCGACTTCGCCGTTATCTACCGGCACGCGTCCGTCCTCGAGGAAGCGGCCCAAGGGGACGTAGCGGTTGCGCGCGTACCCTATGGCCTTGCCCAGCGGCGTCTTCGGGGGCACGTGAGGGGCCCAGGAGTCCAGCAGCTCGAAGAGCTCCGCGTAGACGGGGGCGCTCTTCTCCAAGCGCAGGCCCAGGCGCGCCTCGGGGGAGAGGGCCGCCTCGGTGGCCTGGCGCTCCACGGCGTAGAGTTTCTGGACGAGGGCCAGCACCGTGCCACCGCGCGAGTCGCCGGCCTGGTGGGCGCGCTCGAAACCGCGCCGTGCGTGCATCCAGCAGCCCACCTCGGTGCGAGGGGAGGCGGGGCCGAAGAGGGCCTCGTAGCCTTTGTAGCCGTCCACGACGAGGTAGCCGCGGAAGTGGGCCAGCACCGCCTGGGGGCCCTTGCCGCTCCAGTCGGGGGTGTACTCGACGAAGACGTTGCCGCCCTGGCCGACGTAGGGCCACAGGTGGCCTCGCTTGACGCCGCGCGCGTCGTCCTTGTCGAGGACGCGCACGCCGGTGTCGTCGGTGTGCAGCAGCCAGTCGGCCAGGGTGCGGCGTTTGAGCTGCTCCACCACGGGGGCCAGCACGTCGCTGACGGCCGCCACCCAGTCGCCCAGGGTGGAGGCGGGCAGCTTGACGCCGTAGCGCTGGTCGAAAATGGCCTGCTGGCGGTACAGGGGCAGCCCGTCGCGGTACTTGCCCACCAAAAGCTGCGCCAGCAGGCCCGAGCCGGGCAGCGCCCCCGGCAGCGGCGCCTCGCCCGCGGGCGCGGTGGCCACCCCCTCCTTGCAGCGCGAGCACGAAAGCTTTGGCCGCTTCTCCACCCGCACGTAGAAGCGCGCCGGCTCCAGTTCCAGCCGCTGACTGACTTCCTCGCCAAAGGCCTTGCGCGGCTCGCCGCACTCCGGGCAGGTGCACTCCTCGGCGGAAGGCTGCACCACCACCTCGCGCCGCTCCAGGTGCGCCGGCAACGCCTTCGCGCCGCGCAGGGGCGGGCGCCGGGACTGCTTCTTCGGCGCCTGGCCTTCCGGGGCGGCTGAGGACGCCGAGTCCCCTTCGTGGCTGGCGGGCCCGGCCGCCGCGGCGCAGTCGGCCGCGGGCGCGTCGGCCGCGGTCTGGGTGAGCAACTCCAGCAGCAGCTGCAGCTGGCCCGCCGGCGCCTTCTCACTCTTGCGCCCGTACAACTGCCGCAGCGCGTGCTTCAGCCGCACCGCCGTGGACGAGTGCGCCTCGCGCAGCTGGCCCAATAGCCCCAGCAGCAACTCAATGGCCTCCTCGCCACGCCCCGCTTCCAGCAGCTGCCGCATGTACGCGCGCACCGCCTCCAAGTCCTTCGCTTCCCCGGGCGGCTGCTGCTCCTCGTCCAGGGTGCCCCTCTCGTCGGCGACTGTCTCGGGCGTCGTCACGCGCGCCCCCCGTATGCAATGCCTCAGGTAGGGCGCGCAACAGAAGACTCAGTGCGCCGGCTTGCGTCGCGCCCTTCCCCCGGCCTCCACCAGCGCCAGCAACTCGGCCAACTGCCGCGCCTCCAGGTGCACCGTGGCCTGGCCCTCCACGGGCACCGGCACCCGGAACCGCCCCGCCTCCAATCGCTTGGCGACGGTGCAGTACCCATTGGCGTCCCAGAAGAGAATCCGCACGAAGTCCTTGCGCCTCGAGAAGAAGACGAAGCGGTGCCCCGACTTCGGCGCCTGTCCCAGGCTGCCCTCCACCAACGCGCTCAACCCGTCCGCCTGCTTGCGCATGTCGCACGGCGCCGTCGCCACCCAGATTCGCACCCCCTCCGGCAGTCTCAGCATCCCTGCACCCCCTTCACCGCTCGCAGCACCCGCTCCACCAACTCCTGGCTGGCGCCCACCTCCACCCTCACTCGCACCCCGCCCACCTCCACCACCACCGTCTCCTCGCGCGAGGGGGCCGGTGCCACCTCCACCGGCACGAAGCCCAACGCGGGCTTCGTCTCCGGACTCCCGTCGCGCCGCCGCGTCCAGAAGCGCAGCCGCTCGCGCGGCAGTCCATGTCGGCGCATGAACGCCGACTGCGCCCCTCCTTCTGCCTTCCACGCGCGCACCACCTCCGGGGTCCACCTCGGTTGCCGTGCGGCTACCAACCACGCCGGCTCCGCCCTCGTCGTCGTTGCTGTGCTGGTCGTCATCGTGCCGCGCACTGTGCACGCCATGGCTCATGGCGACGACCTGGGCACGACCGGATGCTTACGCGCCTACTACATGCGCACGGGCCCCGGTGTGCCCGCAGCACGCCAGCCGCCGGTCGGTTACCGTCAGCTGGAGCGCGCAGCGCCAGGCGAGGAGGTATGGCTGCTGATGGAGTGGCCTCGTGGGGAGGCCCACCCGACGAAGTACTACCTGTCCTCTCTGCCGGAGAACACTCCGCTCAAGGAGTTGGTGCGGCTGGCCAGACTGCGCTGGAGAGTGGAGCGCGACTACCAGGAGATGAAGGGCGAGGTCGGCCTCGACCATTTCGAGGGACGCACCTGGCGAGGGTTCCATCATCACGCCACGCTTTGCATGGTGGCCCATGGCTTCCTCGCCCTGCGCCGGGCGCTTTCCCCCCGGAGGAAGACACGGTGGACACTGCCCCAGGTGCGGCGGCAGCTCCAACTCCTGTTGCTGCGCCGCATCGGCCACTGCCCCTTGTGCCTGCGCCCCATCAACGCTCGCGCGCCTCCACATGGGCCGTCGCTCATGTGACCGGGTAGTATTAGGCGCACTGGCTCGGCACCTCGAGGGCCTATTCGGCGCCTTTGCTACAAAGCACTCAACCGCGCCGGGGTCAGCACGGTCTCTGCCACGATGCGGTGGACATCGACATTCGGCTCGGCATCCGAAAGGCGGTCACGATAGTCAGTGAGTCGGAGTCTCACCTCGTCGAGGGTGAGGCCAGGCTGTTTCTTCCGGAGCTTTTCGACTTCGCGCTGCACGCGGCGGTATTCAGCCTTGAATTCCCGGGTCCAGCGCTCGCCCAGGTTGAGCAGCGTGTCCAGATTGCTCACCTTCAGCATGTGCGCTGGGTCATTGCTATCGACGCGGATGGCGAAGGCGACCTCGTCGTAGCGCAAGCGCAGAGCGCCGCTGGAATGCCGGTGGTAGGGGTGGAACCAGTCCGTGAAGTTGCCGTCTGCGTGGACGGGCCTCTGACCTTTTTGGGGTGCTTCGTTACATTCGCCGCAGATGGGCAGCAGGTTGTCGGCGCAGACGGCCAGCAGCGGGAACGCGGCCTTGCCCACCCAGTGATCGACGGCGGGCAGCTTCAACTCGCCGCCGCACAGCACACAGACCTCGCGCGCGTCCGGGTGTGGGTCGAGGCGGTGGGCCTGGCGGAACTCGCGCTCGAATTGTTTGTAAGTCACGCGCAGCGTGGTGTCAGCCGTCGGTGTGCCGTTGCTCTGGTAAGGCAGGCCGTCGCGCAGGCCCTCCTCGTAGAACGCCACCATCAGCGCCTTGAAGCTCGTCCACTGCCTACCCTGCTTTTTCCAGCCGTTGGGCGCATCGATGGGTAAGGCGGCGGGCGGCGCCGCAGTGAAGTGTTGGGAGAGGTTGGCCACCGCCTGCACCCATTGCTTCAGCCCCTGCTTTTCCTGTGCGGGCAGATCGGCAATGGCCTTGGCGTCCTCCAGCAGCTTCTTTGTCTTCGTCGTCGATCGCTGGTCGACAGCAACCAGCACACATAGCCACTCGCCTTCGATGGTGCTGGGCATTTGAGCCCGCAGATTGGCCTCGGTCACATCCGTCCCATGCACGTTCGCATCGCACAGCCACAGCACAAAACGCTGCATCAGGCGCTGGCAGGCCGCGAGGGCGGGGAGGCAGTTGACGCGGTGAATGGGTTTAAGCATCACCCTCCTCCGCCGTACCAGGGGTGGCTTGCCGGGCTTTGAGGAGCAGCGCGCGGAGCTCGTCCCTCAGAGGATCGGATTGCAGTACCGGGATCACTTGCTCGATGGCGCGCAGGTCCGGCGCCTGCTGCCAGCGGTTCAGCAGGGTTTGCAGCTCGGTGCGGTAGAAGCCCGTGCCCATACGGCGGATGAGCGCATGCAGTTGGCGCACGTCTTCCTGGCTGGGGTGGGTCTTGACAGATGCGGCTTGAATGAAGGCTTCGATGCGGCGCTGGGCGCGCACGCCGATGCTGTCGTCGGCGCCAAACACCGTCATCATCAGTGCACTGGGGTCGGTGGCGAAGGTGCGGTCGGAGACCTGCGCGGCGGTGGACCGGCCGTCGGTCTTGCGGATCAGCACCACCTCGTCGTCAAAGACGTCCGAGAGCACGATGGCTGAGTGGGTGGCAATCAGCACCTGGCTGGCATCCGCGCCCATGGCATCGTCCACCACACCGACGATCTCGCGCTTCCAGGCGTCGTTGAAATGGGTCTCGGGCTCATCCAGCAGCAGGAGCGCGTCATCCTGCCTGGCCAGCAGGTGGAACAGCGCCCAGCGGCCCAGCACCATGCGCTCGCCATCGGACAGCTCGCTGTAGCGCAACACGCCTACGTCATCCAAACTGTCGAGCCGTTCCTCCTCGGGTCTGTCAGTGCGGCGGATGAAGAGCTCCAGGCCTTCCAGCAGCCCATGCCGACGCCAAGCGAGCAAAGCACCAAAGCGCTCGAAAGCCGTGTCCCCCAGTTCTCCCAGGAGCGCATGGAGCGCCTCGCCTTGTGTTCCGAGCTTTTCGAAGCGTGCCTGGTCCGCGAACTTGCCGCGGTCTTGCGGCAGCGGCCCTTCGATATCGAAGTACAGGCTGCGCCACTTCTCGGTGGGGTGCGGCTCGGCGATTACTTCGCCCGCAGCCAGCAGCGCATCGTGCAGGCGGGTCAGCAGGGCACGCTGGGCCGTCAGCGCCCGAGCCAGGTTGAGCCGCAAGCGTACGCCGACCAGGCGGTGCCAACCGGCCTTGACGAACAAGTCCGCGAGCCCTTGGTCCTCCTGCCCCAGCCGGCGGCGTTCGGCGCCTTGCAGCGCCACGGCCAGCAGTGCGCTGGCCAGCTCCATTGATTCCAGCAGCAGCGGGCGGAGGAACAGGTCTTTGGGGCTGGCTTCGCCAACTGCGGACGGAGCCGCAACCGGCTCATCGAAGCTGTCGCCTTCGAGCATCGTGCGGGCTTCGTCTTCGGCGGTCCAGCCCGGCGGACGTTCGATTTTAGGGTCGTAGTCCTCGGCATGGGTGACCAGGTCCAGCGCCTCGCCCTCCACCGGCGGCTGCCAGGCCTCGCGCCACGCATCGATCAGCCCGGAGGTGTAGGCCAGCACCGCGCGTGGCAGCGCATCCGGCGCGGCCTGCGGGTAGTCGCCGCGTGCGATGCGTGCTCTGAAAACCGATAGCGGCCCCTCCAGCGAGCTGTCTACCTGACGCAGATAGTCGATGGCGTTTTGGAACGTCTCGCGTTCGGTGGTGTCGTCAAAAGCCCAGCCCTCGGCCAGCCACAAGCTGGTGGCGTGCTGCTCGCCCGGGCAATCGAAGATCAGCGTGCGGTGCCCGCTCTCACCCGGGCGGCCCAGCTCATAGACCAGGCTCACCGGGAATGGCGGCAGGCGCTCATCAGCCAAGGCGAGGAAGGTGGAGGAGACGGCGCGTAGCAGATGGCTCTTGCCGCTGCCGTTCAAGCCAATCACGAAATGGATGGAGCAGTTTGCAGCCCCACCCCGCGGCTCGAAGGCCCCCCAGGGCGCGCGCAGGCTGAAGTCCACCGCCAGATCCGCCAGCGGCGGGTAATGCGCCAGGTGCAGGTAGCGCAGCCGCATTCAGCGCCCCTCTTGCTCGCGGCGCTTGAGTTTCTCGACCACCTGCTCGGCATCCTGCAAGGCCGTGTCTTCCTCGGCGCGGCTGCCGGTTTCGTCTCCGCGCAGCGGGCGAAAGGCGGTCAGGAACTCGGTGCGGAGGGTAGACCGGTTGTCGTGTGGCAGGCTCATCTTGCGGACGAGGCCCATCGCCGCCAGCTGCTCCAGCGCGCGGCGCACCTCGTCACGCCCGGCGGCGAAGCCCTCCAGCCGCCAGGCCGTCCGCGGGCTGGTGCAGAAGTCATCGAACACCGCCGGGTCATCGACCAGCACCGCGCTGCGCCACTCGTGGCGCAGCGTGCTCAACACCTCTCGCTGAAAAGCGGAGAGCTGATCGATCAGGGCCTGCCGGCGCGGGCGGGCAAAGCCCGTGGAACGCTCGGGTGGCGCGCGCACGGTGGGCTGCACCGCCTCGCTCCGCGTGGGCGCACCAAGGGCTTCGTCGCGCGCGCGGATGGCGGCGTCCAGCTCGGCGCGGTGTTGCTCGCGCCAGGCGGCGGTAAGGCGGCCCGAGAGGGCTTGCGCGACCAGGGCTGGCATCAGCTTGTCGAAAGACTCCACGGTTTCAATCAACTGCTTGCGCTGGGCTTCGATGTCGCGAACGAAATCGGCGAAGGCCTGCTGTTCTTCCGGCGATGGCAACGGAATGGTGATGCGGGCCAGGTCGGTGGGGCTGACGTTGGCCATGCTGACGGCCTGTTTGGCGGCATTGAACAGCCGATACTTGCCATAAGGGCTGTTGAGCGTGGCCCACAGGAACTCGGGCCATAGCCCCTTCTTCAACCGAAGGCGCACCAGGTAGGACGCAAAGCTGAACCGCCCCGCCGCGTCGCGCCAGATGGCACATTTCCCCACCAACTCCTTGGAGTTGGTGCGGTTGAACAGCACGTCTCCATCGCGCAACTCGGTGGCCTTGGCGTCGCGAGTGGAGACATCCGCGTACTTGAGGTCGCGCAGATTCCACCAACCGGAGGTGGTGATGCTGTTCATCCGCAGCACGGCATGGCTGCCCGATTCGCCCATGGCCTCGGAAATGCCGTACTGGGCGCTTTCCAGATATTCACCGATACGCACAGGACTGCGCAGGCCGTCGCTCGCGAAGTAGGGGCCGAACTGCTGCCGGTAGCGCGCTTGGACCAGTTTGTCGAAGCGTTGAGCCGCGCTTGACTTGTCCTGGACCAGCGCATCCGCCTCCCGCAGCATCTCGACGATGCGTTGCTGTTCGGGGAGCGGGGGGAGCGGAAGTCTGACGCGTTTGAAGAATTCGGGTGGAACGCGCTGCAACCCCCCCGTGCCAACGAATGCAGCAGCCGCTTGCGCTCGAAACCAGGACTGCCGAACGAAGTGGAACAAGAATTCAGCCAATAGCACGTTTGGCATTGGCCTCAGAACATGGAATTCGGTGGAGCCGAAACCGAAACCGTTCACCAGGTCACGTGCAAGAGCCGCCTTTCCGTTCTCCATGCACGGTGTGACCTTGGCAAACAGAAGGTCACCCTCGCGGAACGGCGTATACCCTTTCTGCACTTCCGCGAAGCTGCGCGTCTCTGGTTCGATGATCGCACCGATGGATTCATCCACCGCGGACATGGGAACGAAACTGACAGGTGTGTCACCAGCCGGCTTTTCTTCGGCGGTGAGGCGCGGATTCAGCTCGCACACCTGTAGTAGAGAGGTTTCCCGCCACCCCTGCGGCCACTTCATACCCGCCCCTCCATCATGGCCTGCAGGCGGTCCAGCCTCTTGAGGATGCCGTGCTCGAAGGCGCGTAGTTCTTCGATGAGATCGGTGACCGACACGTCGCTGGTCATCTCGGCCAGGTCGAAAGGCTTGTACTGGCCCGCGGAGAGGTTCCAGTCGCGTGCTTCGATGCAGTCGGGGTCGAGCAGCGCGGCATCAAGGGTGTCGCCGTCATAGAGCCGCAGCTGCTTTTCGGCCACATATTCGGGGCGCACCAGGCCCGTGGCATCGTGCGAGCCTTGCAGGGTACCGTCGGCTGAGCGCCATTCGGTATCCACCGCCCAGGCGCGCAACGGCACGGTCCAGCATTTGCGCACGTTGGCCGGGCGTGCCTGGTTAATGTCGGCGCTGCGCAGCCAAAGGTCGTAGCCGTCCACCTTGGCCACGTCGCGGGCCAGCGGGGCGAGGGCATCCACCAAGTCGGGCAGCGGCTCGACGTTCGGTTCTTCGGGCACCTGCTCCTGTGCCACGCGACAGAGCTGTTTCCACAGCGTCAGAGCGAGCCCTTCGTCTTCAAAATAGCGCTGGAGCTCACGCACCGCGCTGTTCCATTTGGTGCTGGCGGTCTTGCCAGCGTGGGCGAAGTGCCGTGCGGCGACGTCGGCGAGCCGCGGCGCGACGCGCTCGCTCACGAACGCTTCGGCGGTTGCCGGATCAGTGGGCAGCTCCGGGAACAACTCGTGGATGGCCCAGGTCTTGTTGTCGAAGGCTGGAGCGGCCTGCTCGTCATCCGCGAAGGCAAAGCCGGCGGGGGTGAGCTGGCCGCTGGCATCACGCAAGCTGGCCTGGCGCCAGCGTTCGCGCCAGTAGCACGGTTGATGGTAGTGCGCCTCACCCTCCAAGGCGGCGCGGCCTTCGCGCTGCCAGCGCGCAAACTGAACCAGTGCGTCCCAGAGGTCGTTTTCCTGCCCGGGGCGGGGGGTGCGTTTGGCGTCCGGCATGTAGCCGTCGGCGACCACTTCATAGAACCACACCCATTCGGTGCGTGGAGTGGTCTTCTCGAACGTGGTCTTGCGTCCCCGCGGGGTTTCCTTGCGGAAGACGAGGATGGAGGTCTTCACGCCCGTGTAGGGCTGGAACACGCCGCCGGGCAGCGAGATGACGGCCTCGACGCAATGCTCAGTGAGCAGCTCACGGCGCAGCTTGATGTGCGCGTCGGTGTTGCCGAAAAGCACCCCTTCCGGGACGATAACCGCGCAACGGCCGCCGACCTCTAGCAGGTCCAGCATCAGCCACAGGAAGAGCAGCTCGCTTTTGTTGGTCAGCACCTCATCCTTCTTTTTGCCCTTGGTACCGGCGCGGGGAAAGAGCAGGGGGTCGCGTTCCAGGTCCGCGGTGTCCACGGTGCCGGTGAAAGGCGGGTTGGCCAGGACATAGCGATAGCTCTCGCTGGCGAGCAGGGGGGCCAGCTCCGGCTTGCCTTCGCGTTTGGAGAGGGAGTCGCCTTGCTGCAGCTGCGGGTTGTGGACGTCGTGGAGCACCAGGTTCATCCAACCGATGCGGGCCATGGTGCGGTCATTGTCGATTCCCACGTAGCAGTGGCCATCGTTGAGGCGTTCCAGCTCTTCTGCGCTGGCCTGGGCGGTGTCGATGCGGTGCGGCGCGCCGTCCCACTCCAGGCGCACGTTGTCTGGCGCGGACAGCTGCCGTCGCAGGAACTGCTGGGCGCTGAACAAGAAGCCGCCAGTGCCGGCGGCGGGGTCGATCAGGCGCTCACCGGGCCGGGGCGCGAGCAACTCCACCATGAAGCGGATGAGGTGGCGCGGTGTGCGGAACTGGCCGTTCTTGCCGGCGGTGGCCACTTCCGAGAGCAGGTATTCGAAGGCGTCGCCCATCAGGTCTTGCGCGGCGCTGCCATCGCCAGCCTGGACAAATAGCTCGTCGATGAGCTGAACCGCGTCGTGCAGCACCTGGCCCTTGTTGGGGTCGAGCTGGAAATAGGCATCGGCCATGCGGCCATCGAGGCCTTCGAGTTCGGTGCCCTCTTCGTGCTCTGACAAGCGCTTGTCCAGCGTGCGCAGCCAGGGAAAGACGACTTCAATCAGATGCCTCGTGTTGGTGCTCTCCTGGCGGATGTAACGCCAGCGGCAGGTTTCGCCGTCGAACTCAGCCTTGTCCTCGGGAAGGCGCTTGGCATAGACGGAGTGCTTGCCGGCTCGGACGCGCTCGCGATCCAGGTCTTCCAGCCGTTTGAGGAAAAGCAGATAGGTGATTTGCTCGACGGCGACCAATGGATTGGTGAGGCCGGCGGACCAGAAGCGGTCCCAGAGTTTGTCGACTTTTTTGCGCAGGTGGGGGGCAAGCATGGCGATGTCTCGATTCTCGGGGTTCAGGCGGCGCGGTCAGCCAAACGTTCAGCCAGCGCGAGGAGTTCGTCGATGTCCCGCGGCGCGAACAAGGCTTCCACGTGGCCAACATTGACCAGCGGCGCCTGCGACAGTGCGGCGCGAGTGACGCGGCCGTGGCGCAGCACGGCGGCCTTGACGGCGCGCAGGAAGGCCAGTTGGTTGGCTCGCAGCCCGGGATGGGCGGCGAGGAAGGCGTCGAAGGCGGCCTGCACGCGGGCCTCGCGATCGGGCAGGCGGGCGTCTTCGCACAGGATGTGGCGCAACAGTTCGACCAGCGAGGCCTGCGGTGCGTCGAAGGCCTGGCGCAGGGTGTCGGTGGTCACGAACAGGTCGGCTTGGTTGAGCGTAGCGGCGATCTGGTCGAACTCGTCATCGCTCAGGGCTTCGCCGCGCTTGAGCCTGGCCAAGGCCGGATGTTCGTCGGCCAGCCGGCGCACGAAGGCTTCGACCTGTTCGCGGTATCTGTCGGCGAAGGCGCCTTCGCCGGTAGGGCCGTAGATGATCCAACTGCGCTGGGCAATGCGGTCGGGCAGGTTGATTTCGATCGGTTGCCCGCCTTCGCGCACACGAAAGCGCATCAGCGGCGCGAAGCGGTCTTGCAGCTCGTCCAGGCGCGGCGGATCCAGATGTTGCCAGAAGCCGGGCGAGAGCGCGAAGGCGCGCGCTTGGGCATGGGTGCGAACCTCGGGGATGTCGTCGGCCAGTCGCAGCAGGGCGTCTTGAATGCGTTGCTGGAGGCGGGCCAGCTCCTCGGCGCGGCCCAACACGTGAGCCATGGCGGCGCGTTCGCACCAGATGCGCCACTGCAGCTCGTCGATGGCCTGGCCGGGCACCAGCCGCAGCAGCGGCGCCAGCGCGTGCGACAGATGCTCGATGGGGGCCGATTCCGGGAATGGCCACTGTTGCGCCAGGCGGTCCAACGTCTCGACATGCGGGCGCACGTCGACGCTCTGGCGTGGCAACGCGCCCAGCATGGCTTGCAGCCGCGCGACGGTCACGTCGGTGGGGCGCTGCTGGGCGTGTTCGAGCAGCCAGCGCTCCAGGCGCAGGCGGAACAGCCGCACGGGCAGCGGTTCGCTGGGGCGTTCGGTTTCACCTTCAGGGTTGAGCTGGAAATAGGCGAAGTTCTTCCAATGGTCGATGATGAGAAAATCGCGCTTGCGCTCGCCTGTGGCCGGGTCGGTATGGAGCCGGGTGCCACGGCCGAGCATCTGCCAGAACTTGACGCGGCTGAATACCGGCTTGGCGAACACAAGGTTCTGTAGGGCGGGCACGTCCACGCCGGTGTCGAGCATGTTCACCGAGATGGCCACGCGCGGCATGGACTTGAATTTGAAATCGTCGAGCAGCGCGTCGGCACGCTCTATGTAGCTGTCGATGATCTCGGCCAGCCCCTGGCTTTGCAGCTCGGGGTAGAGGCGGTTGAAGCTCTCGTATAGACGCTTGGCGTGGGCGTGGCTGACGGCAAAGACAATGGTCTTGTGCGGTAGGCCTTGGGCATCCCTGCGGCAACGGACCATGAACTCGCGCACGATGGCATCGTTGGTGCCCTGGTTGACGATAGACTTTTCCAGGTCGCTGCCTTCAAAGTCGAGTTCTTCGAGGTCCACGCCCTGATCGAGCGCCATTTGCTTGAGCGGTTCGGGCAGCGCCTCGCCCTGGATGCCTTGGATCTGGAACTGGGTTTGCGCGTTCAACACGCGGTAATTGACCAAGTTGCCGGCGGCCACCGCCTGCTCGTAGCTGTAGAGGTAGGTGGGCACGCCGTCGTCACAGGCGAAGAGCTGGAAGGTGTTGTGGTCGATGTAATCGGTGGGCGTGGCGGTCAGTCCCAGCACCAAGGCATCGAAATGGTCGAGCAGCGCCTTGTAGCGCTGGTAGATGGAGCGGTGGCTTTCATCGGCGATGATGAGGTCGTAGTGGCCAACCGACAAGCGCTCGTAGACTTGCATCATGCTCGGGTAGGTGGCGAAGTGGATGCGCGCGGTGGGCGCTTCGCCGCCTTCGATGCGAGCCAGGCTTTCATTCGGCAGGCGGGTCTTGAACTCCATCATGGCCTGACGCACCAACTCGCGCCGGTCGGCCAAGAGCAGCACGCGCTGTACACGCTTCGCCCTCAGCAGCAGGTCCACCAATGCAATGGTGGTGCGGGTCTTGCCCGTGCCAGTGGCCATGACGAGCAGGAAGCGACGCCTGGCAGCTTCGATGCCCTCCGCCACGCGCCGGATGGCCTCGGCCTGGTAGTCACGGCCCGCGATGCGCGGCTCGATAGCCACAGTACCCAGAGGCTGTGCGTAGCGCCGCTGATGGAGCAAGCGCTCCAGGTCTTCAGGGGTATGGAAACCCGCCACTGGGCGCGGCGGGTAGCGGTCACGGTCCCAGAATTGAATCTCGCGGCCGTTGGTGAGGTAGACGAAGGGGTCGATGCCGAACCTAGTACGGATGGCATCGGCGTATTCGGCCGCTTGCCGCTTGCCGGCCAGTTCATCTCGGCTGCTGCGCTTGGCTTCGACAATGGCGATGGGGTTGCCTGCGGCGTTGAGCAGGACATAGTCGGCGAAGCTGCGGCCGTCGTACTCGCCCTCTTGCTCGCCCGTGCGCAGAAGCACTTCTTCGAGCAGATTGCGCCGAGCACTCGACCAGCCGGCACGCGCCAAGTCGGCGTCGATGCGGTGAGCTCGGGTTTGGGCCTCGGTGCGCGTCATGCCACCTATCCTCCGTCAACGAGCCCTCCCCGCTTGCTGCCAGTTCGCAGCTGGAGCCTGGGAGCCCCAAAAGGTGAAGGCCCTGGAGCCCCGGCTTTCGCCAAGAACTCCAGGGCCTTCGATGGTCGGGGCGACAGGATTTGAACCTGCGACCACTTGCACCCCAAGCAAGTGCGCTACCAGGCTGCGCTACGCCCCGGCACTGCTGCTGCCACCGTCGTGAAACGGTGCGCGCCCTTATGCCCCCACATGACGGTCAGGTCAAGCAAGAGCAGCACGGCGCGGTGGGAAAACTCACGCTTCCGAGTCCTCCATTCCCTCCTCGTCGAAGTCCTCGCCCCGGGCCTCCGCCGCGTCCGCCGCCGCCTCCTCCCGCGCGTCGATCTCCGCGTGATCCTCCGGCGGTGCCTCCCCGTTCAGGGCGCTCTTCAGCACCTGGCTCGGCCGGAAGGTCAGCACCCGGCGCGCCGAGATCTCGATCTCCTTGCCGGTCTGCGGGTTGCGACCCACGCGCGCCTTCTTCTGGCGCACCTGGAAGTTGCCGAACCCGGAGATCTTGATCTTGTCCCCGCGCTCCAGCGTCTCCTTCAAGGTGTCGAACACGAGCTCCACGATCTCGGCCGACTCCTTCTTCGAGAAGCCGACCTTCTCGTAGACGCCCTCGATGATGTCCGCCTTCGTCATGCGATTCCTCGGGATGCCCTCGGTGCGATGAACGCGGAGGCACTGTTGCAGTCTTACCGGAGGAGTGTCAACCCTCTGACTTCATTCAGGAATTCAGGCGCGCAGCGCGGCCCCCAGCCGCTGCTTCACCTGATCGACGATGCGCTGGTGCGCCTCGTTGACCTCCACGTCGGTCAACGTCCGCTCGGCTGACCGGTAGCGCAGCGCGTACGCCAGGTTCTTCTGCCCCTCCGCAATCTGCTTGCCCGTGTACACGTCGAACACCTGGGCCTCCTCCACCAGCGGCTTCCCCACCTCCAGGATGACCCGCCGCACCTCGTCGTTCGCCAGCTCCAGCGGCACCACCACTGCCAGGTCGCGCAGCACCGCCGGGAAGCGTGGCAGCGGCTGGTACTCGGGCACCAGCCGGGCCGCCGCGTACAGCGGCTCCGTGTCCAGCTCGAAGGCGAACACCCCCTCCGGAAGTCCCAGCGCCTTCACCACGCGCGGGTGCAGCTCCCCCACGTGCCCCAGCACCGTGCCGTCCGCCGCCTTCACCTGCGCACAGGCCTTCGGGTGGTACGCCGGAGGCTCGGCCGGCGAGAAGGTGACGCCCTCCACCCGCAGCGCCCCCAGCACCGCCTCCACCGCACCCTTCGCGTCGTAGAAGTCCGCCTTCGCGTCCTTCTGCGTCCAGCTCCGCCCACCCCGCAGGCCCCACACCAGGCCGCCCACCCGGGCCACTTCGCGCGCCGCGGGCCGCTGCCCCTGTCCACCCCCGGCGTCCCGGAAGTACGCCCGGCCCGTCTCGTAGATGGCCACCGTCTCCACCTGGTGCCGCACGCTGCGCGACAGGTTCTCCAGCAGGCCCGGCAGCAGGCTGGTGCGCATCACCGACTGCTCCGCGCTCAGCGGGTTGAGCAGCGCCACCGGCTGCTCCTTCCCACCCAGCACCTCCAGGCTCTTCGGCGCGACGAACGAGTAGTTCACCACCTCGTCCAGCCCCGCCCCCGCCAGCGCCTGGCGCATCCGCCGCTCGGCCTCGGCGTGCGCGGGCTCGGGCGCCAGCTCCGCCAGCCCGCGCGGCAGCTTCGCCGGGATGTTGTCGTAGCCGTACACGCGGGCGACCTCCTCCAGCAGGTCCTCCTCACGCTCCACGTCCACGCGCGCCCGGGGCACCTCGTACGTCGCCTGCCCCGTCCCCTCCTCCACCGCCTTGAAGCCCAGCGCCGCGAGGATGCGCCGCACCTCGCCCTCCGCCACCGCCACGCCCAGCACCTTCTCCACCCGCGCGAAGCGCAGCGTCACCTTCCGCGCCGGCTGCGGCGCCGGGTACACGTCCACCCGGCCCGGAGCCACCGTGCCGCCGGCCAGCTCGGCGATGAGCTGCGCCGCCCGGTCGATGGCGGGCACCACCGCGTCCAGGTCCGCGCCGCGCTCGAAGCGGTGCGACGCCTCCGTGTGCAGCACGTGCCGCTTCGCCGTCCGCCGCACCCCGGAGCCCTGGAAGTTCGCCGACTCCAGCACCAGGCGCTTCGTTCCCGGCGTCACCTCGCTGTCCCCGCCGCCCATCACCCCCGCCAGCGCCTGCGCCCGGCTCCCGTCCGCGATGACCAGGTCGTCCGCGTCCAGCGTCCGCTCCTTGCCGTCCAGCGTGGTGAGCTTCTCGCCCTTCTTCGCCGTCCTGACGACGATCTCCTGCCCGCCCAGCTTGTCCAGGTCGAACGCGTGCAGCGGCTGCCCGTACTCCAGGTTCACGTAGTTGGTGACGTCCACCACGTTGTTGATGGCGCGCACGCCGCACGCCTTCAGCCGGTCCTGCATCCACTGCGGCGACGGGCCGATGGTGACGTTCTCCACCACGCGCGCCACGTAGCGCGGGCAGCGCGCCCCGTCCTCCACGCGCACCTTCACGCGCTCCGACGCCGGCGTGCCGGACTCCGGGGGCTTCGCCTGGGGCACCTTCAGCGCCGCGCCCGTCACCACGCCCACCTCGCGCGCCACGCCCAGGTGGCTGAGCGCGTCCGGCCGGTTCGGGGTGACGTTCACCTCCAGCACCACGTCATCCAACCCCACCGCCTCCGCGATGGGCTGGCCCACGCGCGTGGCCGGCGGGAGGATGAGCAGCCCGCTGGACTCCTCGCTCAGCCCCAGCTCCTTCGACGAGCAGAGCATGCCGAAGCTGTCCACGCCGCGCAGCGCCGCCTGCTTGATCTCCACGCCGTTGGGCAGCTTCGTGCCCACCGTGGCCAGCGGCACCTTGTCGCCGACCTTGTAGTTCTTCGCGCCGCACACCACCTGCAGCAGCGCCGTCCCGCCGATGTCCACCTGCGTGACGGACAGCTTGTCCGCGTTGGGGTGCTGCACGGACTCCTTGATCTGCGCCACCACCACGCCGCGCAGTCCCTCGGCCGGACGCTCCAGCCCCTCAATCTCCAGGCCCGCGGCGGTCAGCTTGCGCGCCAGCTCGTCCACCGACGGCGACAGCGCCACGTAATCGCCCAGCCACTTCACCGAAATCTTCACAGGTCCACCCTCTTCCCTACCGGCTGGAACACGGGGGCACAGCCTCCCCGCTTCCACCGAAGCGGGTCCACGGCCAGGCCCCCACAGGACTCAGAACTGCTCGAGGAACCGCGCGTCGTTCTCGAACATCATCCGCAGGTCGTCGATGCGGTAGCGCAGCATGGCGATGCGCTCCACGCCCATGCCGAACGCGTAGCCCGTCACCTCGCCCGGGTCATACCCCGCGGAGGTGAAGACGTTGGGGTGCACCATGCCGCTGCCCAGCACCTCCAGCCACCCCGTCTGCTTGCACACCCGGCATCCCTTCCCGCCGCACGAGGTGCAGGAGATGTCCACCTCCGCCGAGGGCTCGGTGAAGGGGAAGAAGGACGGGCGGAAGCGCGTGCGCGTGTCCGAGCCGAAGAACGCCTTCACGAAGGCGTCCAGCGAGCCCTTCAGCTCAGCGAACGTCACGTCCTTGTCCACCAGCAGCCCCTCCACCTGGTGGAACATGGGCGTGTGGGTGATGTCCGAGTCGCGGCGGTACACCCGCCCCGGCATCACCGCGCGGATGGGCGGCTTGCGGTTGAGCATGTACCGCACCTGCACCGGCGACGTGTGCGTGCGCAGCAGCACCGCGCTGTCCGCCTTCTTCGCGTGGCCCAGCGAGGACTCCTCCACGTAGAAGGTGTCCTGCATGTCCCGCGCGGGGTGGTCCTTCGGCAGGTTCAGCGCCTCGAAGTTGAAGTAGTCCAGCTCGATTTCCGGGCCGCTGGCCACGTCGAAGCCGAGCCGGGAGAACGTCCGGACGATGTCCTCCATCGTCCGGGACACCGGGTGCCGGCTGCCCGGCATCACCGCGCGCCCCGGCAGCGTCACGTCCAGCCCGGGCCCCTTGAGCTCGGCCGCCAGCGCCGCCTCTTCCACCCGCTGCAGGGCGTCCGCGAGCAGCTTCTCCAGCTCCGCCTTGACGGTGTTGGCCACCTCGCCCAGGGCGCGCCGCTCGTCCGGGGCCAGCTTGCCCATGCCGCCCAGTACGCCGGACAGCTCGCCCTTCTTGCCCAGGTAGCGGACGCGAAGCGCCTCCACCGCGGACCGCTCCGACGCGACGCCAATCTCCTGCTTCGCGGCCTCCGCCAGCGCCAGCAATCGATCCCGCATGGCCTACCGCCTCCGTTCTACGCCCCGCCAGGCCCGTGGGCCTCGAGGCAAAAAAAAGGGCCGCCCTGTCCAGGCGGCCCGTTCACTCACCCGGAGGGGCTACGGGCCGAAGCCCCTTGCCCCATCCGTTCTGTTGCCAGCCCTCGTCGGGCCGGCGTGTCTCAGGCCGCCTTCGCGATGTTGGCGACGGCCGTAAAACCCGAGGGATCCGCGATGGCCATGTCGGACAGGACCTTGCGGTCCAGACCGATGCCCGCCTTGGCGAGGCCAGCGATCAGCTTCGAGTAGGACAGGCCCACCGTGCGGGCGGCCGCGTTGATGCGGACGATCCACAGGCGGCGGAAGTTGCGCTTGCGAGCCATGCGGTCGCGGCTGGCGTAGTCGAGCGCCCGCTCCACGGCCTGGTTGGCGCGCTTGTAGCAGTTCTTCCGACGGCCACGGTAACCCTTGGCCAGCTTCAAAATCCTATTGCGACGGCGACGAGCCTTTACACCCTTTTTGACGCGCATGACTTGCTCACTCCGGACTGCGTAGTTTGAAGCCCCTCAGCGCCAGCGTACCGCCGCTCCGACGAGGCCACGCGAACTGCCGACTCTCTCAGCCCCCGTAGGGGAACATCTCCTTGATGACCTTCTTCGCATCCATGTCGCGGAGGTGGCTGGTGCCACGGGTGCCGCGCTTGGACTTCGGCGTCTTCGAGAACGTGAAGAGGTGCTTGGCGAAGGCCTTGCCGTGCTTCACCTTGCCGCTCTTCTTCACTTCGAAGCGCTTCTTCGCGCCGCTGCGGGTCTTCAACTTCGGCATGGTCCTGATCCTTCCTTGCACAGCGCCGACGATTCCCCGGCCTGGTGCGAGAATCCTCGAAAAACAGGGAACTTACGCCTGCTCCCCTCGAAAGTGCGCCAAGATACTTGGGTGCGACCTGGAGTCAAGGCCCGTCAGCAAGCAGGCTGGCAGCCGGGCCCTGTCGCTCACGGCAGGGCGGCTTCCTTCGCCAGCAGGGCCTCGAAGTCCGTCAGCTTCATCGTCTTGAGGTCCTCACCGCCGTAGCGCCGCGGGGCGACGCCCTCGCCGGTGACTTCGTTGTCCCCCACCACCAGGGTGAAGGGCACCTTCTGGAGCTGGGCCTCGCGGATCTTCGCGTTGAGCGTCATTCCGCGCTCGTCGAACTCCACCCGGTAGCCCTTGGCGCGGAGGGTGTCGCGCACCTTGCGGGCGTAGTCGTTCTGCCGGTCCGCCACGGTGACGAGCACCGCCTGCACCGGGGCCAGCCACGCGGGGAAGGCGCCCGCGAAGTGCTCGATGAGGATGGCGGTGAAGCGCTCGAAGGAGCCGAAGATGGCGCGGTGGAGCACCACCGGCCGGTGCGGGGCGTTGTCCTCGCCGATGTAGGTGAGGTCGAAGCGCTCCGGGGCCAGGTAGTCCAGCTGCATGGTGCCCAGCTGCCACCGGCGGCCGATGCTGTCCGACACCGCGAAGTCGATCTTCGGGCCGTAGAAGGCGCCGTCGCCCGGGGCCAGCTCGTACTCGAGGCCCAGCGACTCCAGCGCGGCCTTGAGGCCCTCCTCGGCGCGGTCCCACAGGGAGTCGTCGCCCAGGCGCTGCTCGGGGCGCGTGGACAGCTTCACCGCGTAGGTGAGGCCCACCGCCTTGTAGACGCGGTCCAACAGCTTCACGAAGCGCCGCACCTCGTCGGTGATCTGGCTCTCCATGCAGTAGATGTGCGCGTCGTCCTGGGCGAACTGGCGCACGCGCGTGAGCCCGCCGAGCGCACCCGCCGCCTCGTTGCGGTGCAGCACGTCCTGCGTGTGGAAGCGCAGCGGCAGGTCGCGGTAGCTGTGCTTCTTGAAGCCGTAGAACAGGTGGTGCGACGGGCAGTTCATCGGCTTGAGGGAGAAGTCGTGCTCGCCGGACTCGCTGTCGAGCACCAGGAACATGTTCTCCTTGTACTTGCCCCAGTGGCCGCTGGTCTCCCACAGCCCCTTGTTGAACATCAGGGGCGTCTTGATCTCCACATAGCCATCCTCGGCGGTGAGGTGGCGCATCCAGTCGGAGAGCGTCTGGTAGAGCGCGGTGCCCTTGGGCGTCCAGAAGGCGGCGCCCGGCGCGTACGGGTGGAAGTGGAAGAGGTCCAGCTCCTTGCCCAGCTTGCGGTGGTCGCGCTTCTTCGACTCCTCGATGCGCGTCAGGTACTCCTGCAGCGCCTTCTTGTCGAAGAAGGCCGTGCCGTAGACGCGCTGGAGCATCGGGTTGCGGTGGTCGCCGCGCCAGTAGGCGCCGCTGGACGAGAGGATCTTGATGACGCCGATCTTCCCGGTGCTCGGGGCGTGGGGCCCCAGGCAGAAGTCCACCCAGTCGCCGTGCTTGTAGAGCGTGAGCGTCTTGGCGCCCCTGGCGGCGATGTCCTTGACGATCTCCACCTTGAACTTCTCGCCCTTCTCCTCGAACAGGCGCACGGCCTCGTCCATGGCGACTTCCGTGCGGACGAAGGGCATGTCCTGCTTCAGCTCGGCGTTGGCCGCGGCCTCGATCTTCTCCAGCTCCTCCGGCGTAAAGGGCTTCTCGCGGAAGAAGTCGTAGTAGAAGCCGTCCTCCGTCGCGGGACCGATGGTCACCTGCGTGCCGGGGAACAGGTGCTGCACGGCGCTGGCGACCACGTGGGCGGCGTCGTGGCGGATGAGCTCCAGCGACTCGGGGCTCTTCGGCGTGAAGATCTGGAGCTTCGCGTCCTCTTCCAGCGTCCGGACCAGGTCCATGTCCTGGCCGTTCACGCGGGCGAAGAGGGCGGCCTTGGCCAGGCCGGCGCCAATGCTCTCACGCACGAAGTCCGCGATGGTGGTGCCCCGGGCCGTCTGCTTCTGGCTTCCGTCGGGGAGTGTCACCGTGATCATGTCGGACATGCGAGACCTCGGAAAAACCGCGGGCGGCAGGCTCTTGAGAAGCCGTGCCGCCCGCTGAGAGAACTCTCTACTGTGTTGGGTCGTAGTGGGATCGAACCACTGACCCCTACCGTGTCAAGGTAGTGCTCTACCGCTGAGCTAACGACCCGTCGTGCTGATGGGCGGCGGGAATAGCAGCGGGCTCCCGCGGCTGTCAAGGAAACATGGCGAGGGCCCTCAACTCTTCCCGTCCAGCAACACGCGGACGCGGGCCATCACTTCATCGAACATCCCTGGGGTCAGCCGGCCCGTCTGGGTGTTCTGCTGGCTGACGTGGTAGCAGCCCAGGAGCGTCCGCCCGCCCGGCAGGGCGAACTCGGCCCCATGGCCGAAGGCGGGCCGGGGCGTGGGGAGCTTCACCCCGGAGCGGTCCAGCGAGGCCAGCGCCGCGTTCCAGCCGATGGCCCCCAGCGCGAGGAGCACCCCGCCGGGCAGCAGGGCCAGCTCGCGGTCCAGGAAGGGCGCGCACCGGGCCAGCTCCTCCGGGAGCGGCTTGTTGTCCGGCGGGGCGCAGCGGGCGGCGGCCACGATGAAGGCGTCCTTCAGGGTCAGCCCGTCCTCGCGGTGCTGGCTCGTTGGCTGGTTGGCGAAGCCGGCGCGGTGGAGCCCGGCGAACAGGAAGTCCCCCGAGCGGTCACCCGTGAACACCCTCCCCGTCCGGTTGGCCCCATGCGCCGCCGGCGCCAGCCCCACGATGATGAGCCGGGCCCGCGGGTCCCCGAAGCCCGGCACCGGCCGGCCCCAGTAGTTCCAGTCGCGGTACGCGCGGCGCTTCACCCGCGCCACCTCCTCGCGCCACTCCACCAGCCGGGGGCACGCCCGACACGCCACGATTTCCCTGTGCAGCTTCTCCAGCTTCGTCACTCCCGGCTCCCGCGTACGGCCGCCTCCAGCCGCTCCACCCAGGCCCGCGCGTTGGTCAGCGCCGCCGGGGAAGAGCCCACCTCCAGCTCCAGCTCTGCGGAGGGCATCCGGCTGAACAGCGCCACCAGCGCCGCATCATCCGGCGGCCCTGTAACGCGGACCCGCCGTCCCACGCCACAGGGAGGCCCCGCCACCGGTGCGCCAGCCTCCACCGTGAGGGCCACTCGGGCGCGAGTGACGGCCAGGGGACCGGAGAGCGCTTCGTCCGTGCAGGTAGCAGCGAAAGCGCGCATCGGGCCCGAGGGGCCGGACCCTGTCGCCTCGGCGCGCCCCCCACCTGGAGATGCGGCGGGCCCGGCTCCGAGCACGCCATCGGCCCCGGTCCGCCTCTCGCCAGGCTCCGACGCGAGCGCGGCCTCCGCCCCTGCCCCCGCGGCGACTCCCACCGCGCGGGCCAGGACCAGCACCTTCGCCCCCGGCAGCTGCACGAGCTCGCCCCACCCGGCCAGCGTCGCCTCGGCCGCTTCAGGCAGCCACGTCACCCGCGAGGGACGAAGCGCGGCCACCCTCCGAGCCGTCTCCGCATCCAGGCGTCCGTGTACGTCCACCGCGACCTTCCGGGGCCCCAGCCGGTGGTGCCACGCCCCTCCCGTTCCCAGGGTGCGCGAGTCCAGCCAGGCCCCCGCCCGAGGTGCCCGGCGGAGCTGCCCTGCCTGGGCCTCGAGCAGCGGCGGCCGGAGCTGGACATAGGCCTCGGGGAAGCGGGCCACCGCCTCCACCGTGGAGTCCCGCAGCATGTTGGAGCGCGTGCGCAGCCACAGCACCGTGCCGCTGCCGGCCAGGGCGCGCAGCGTGTCCGCGTCCACGGACTCGTCCACCACCAGGTGGAGCCGGTAGCCGGGCAGCGCCAGCGTGTCGGGCCCGGGAGCCTGGGCCAGCAGCGCCGCCAGCAGTACGGCCACGGCCGTCACGGCGAGCGGGCCTCTCCCGAGTACAACCGCGTGCGCTGATAGCGCTGCACCACCACGCGCAGCACCACCTTGAGGATGGCCGCCACCGGAACCGCCAGGAGGATGCCCACGAAGCCGAACAGCTCGCCGAACGCGAGGATGGCGATGATGACCGCCACCGGCGCCAGGCCCACCTTCTCACCCACGATGCGTGGCGTGATGACGAGCCCCTCCAGCATCTGCCCGATGACGAAGGTGCCGGCCACCACCCCGAGCTGCCACGGCCCCTGCCACGACAGCATCAGCCCCACCAGCGACAGCAGGATGCCCACGCCCGTGCCGAGGTACGGCACCATGTTGCCGAACCCGGCAATCACCCCGATGACGATGGCCATGTCGATGCGCCCCGCGGACAGCCCCGCCGCGTAGATGACCGACAGCACCGCGCCCACCGTGAGCTGCCCGCGCACGAACGCGGACAGCACCTCGTCCACCTCCGCGAAGCGCCGGCCCACCAGTCCCACAGCACGCCGGGGCAGCAGGTCCTTCACCATGCCCATCAGCCGCGGGTAGTCCTGCAGGAAGAAGAAGGCCAGCACCGGCACCACCGTGAGGCCCAGCAGGGTGACGACGAGGCGCGCCGTGTTGCCCGCGAAGCTCGCCAGGATGCGCGCCGCCGCAGGGCCCGCGCTCTGCACCAGGTCCGACGCCTGCTGCCCCAGCTCCGCGGTGCGCTGCCGCACCAGGTCCGGCAGCGACCGCCCCAGCAGCGCCTCCGCCTGGGGCACCACCTGCGTGCTCGCGCGGCGGAAGAAGTCCGGCAGCTTCGCCGCCTCCTCGCGGAACACCGGGATGAGGTACAGCACCGCGCCCACCATCAGCAGCGTGCCCGCCACGAAGACGACCGTCGTACCCCAGGTCCGATTCAGCCCGCGCTTCTCCAGCGCCGTCACCACCGGGTTGAAGACGTAGGCCCCCGCCAGGGCCAGCAGCACCGGCACCGCCACTCCGCCGAACACGGAGAGCAGCGCGAACACCAGCGCCAGCGAGCCCACCATCACGCCGGCCCACCACAGGTCGATGCGCCGCGCGTCGGACTCCGACAGCCCGGCCTCTGGCGCCATGCTCGCGGCCCCGGCTGCCAGGGCAACGCTCGACTGCCCGCCCGCTCCCGAGGCGGCGGCGGCCTTCGGTGCTGCCACCGCATGGAGCACGGGGCCAGCAAGCGGGACGGCGGGCTTCGCGGTGGGCTTCACCGCGGCGGGGGCACTGTTCTTCCGGCGGCGTGAGATGGCGATCTCCTCTTCAGCTACGGGCTACGGCTTCTTCAAGGCCTGATTGCGCTGCACGAAAGCGCCGAAATCATCGTCGCGGAGCTTCCGGTCCACCGCCGTCGCACGGCCTACCACCCCACCCACCCTCGACCTGCAGCTCCCGGACGACCGCTTCTCATTCCTCTACCGGAATCTCGCACGGAGAGGGAACCTGGGCCCACTTCCCCGGCGCAGGCTGCTTGACTGGTGCACCGGCTCCGGGCCACACGCGGGCCACGCCCTGCCCCTACGGGCCACCACGGCCCTCCAGTCACGTCGCTTTACGGGGCACCACCCCCCGGGGCCGGCATGGGCCTCAGCTGGATGGTCAGCCTCGCCCGGGCCCCGCTGGCCTCGTAGTACGTCGTGTACGGCCAGAAGCCCTGCTTCTTCACCTCGACGTGGTGCAGCCCCACGCCCACGCGGAGCCCCTTCGGCGAGCCCGTGAAGTCGCTGCACTGCCCCTGGAGGACGCCATCCAGGTACACGTCCGCATCCTCCGGCTCGCAGCGCAGCGCCAGGTTCCCGCTCGTCTGCTCCGCGCCCTCCATCAGCGCGCGCGCGCGGGTCACGGACTCCGGCTCCTGGCGTCTCGCACACCCGGAGACCGCCACCACCACCGCCGCCAGCCACGCGCCGCGCATCAACGCGCCAGCGCCACTTCGGCAATGTTGCGCGTCACACCCGTCACGCGGGCCGGCGTGGCCACCCTGCCGAGCACGCCCGTGCTTCCCGCGAAGCGCGGGGCGAACGGGCTGCGGCCTTCCTTGAAGTGGCCCTGCATGACGTCGCTGACCCCGCTGGGCTACTGCGTGACGATGACGACCCGGCCCTCGGCCAGGAAGCGTGTGTTGACCTCGGCCAGCGCCTTCGCGTCGTCCGAGGAGAGCACCAGGTCCGAGCCCTTCAGCCCCGTGGCCTTCACCACCAGCGGCTTCTCACCCACCAGGGTGGCCTTCTTCGCGGCCTCCAGGCTCTCGAACCAGGCCGCCACGCCGGACGTGGCACGGCTCTCGCTCGAGAGCGCCGCCGCGCCATAGACCGCCTTGCCCGAGCCATCCAGGAGCCGGGGCGCCAGCATCGGCTTCACGCCCAGGCCCCGCGCGTCCACCACCAGGCCCGTGTACTTCTTCGTCCCCTCGGCGTTGAGCGCGATGGCCGAGTCCGGCGCGGGCGTCACCAGCGAGGCGGTGATGGCCGCCAGGGGGACCTCCACGTCCACCTCCACGCCGCTGTCCGAGAAGTACCGCTTGGCCACGACCTTGTAGCCGCGGATGGCGCCCTCCACGCGGCCGCGCACCTCGTCGCGGGACATCTCGTCCCCCACGGTGCGGCCCGCGCTGAGCTGGATGCCCTTCGTCTGCTCGAGGAGGTTGCGGAACGCGTCCTGCTTCGCGGACCGCTCCGCGCCCAGGCGCGCCTGGGCCGGGTTGGACGCCTTCAGGTCCGGAGCACCCGCCCCGGTCGCCCGAAGCACCTGCCCCTCCCAGTTGACGCCCACCGCCGCGGGCCGCGCGACCTCAGCGGTCGCCGTGCCAGTGCCCGAGGTGCTCGCCGGACGCGCGGCCGAAGCCGCCGGGGCCTTCGCCTCCTTGCCCTGGCCGAGCGCCGTCATCGGCACCACCGCCAGCAACAACCCCCACAGCGAACGCCTCACGGGAAATCCTCCAGTCCTCACCCGACTTCGCGGGTAGCTTCAGGACAGAATGATCCGCCATTCAATGAGCGCGCTTCGAGGGAAGTCAAGGCGCGCCCTGGAGCGCGCCGCGTCGCGTCAGTTCTCGTTGGCGTGTCGGTCGACGTAGGCGTCGATCATCCGCCGGTGACGCTCGGTGAGGAGCGTGAAGCGCACACCGGAGCGCTCGCGCTTCGCGGGGGACGCCGACTCCACCCACTCGCGCACCACCTCGCCCTCGGCGTAGATGATCTCCTCCGAGCCCGGCAGCTGGAACTGGAGGCCGACGCGCTTGGCCGCGTGCTGGGGCTCAATCAGCCGGGCGAGGCTCACGCCCTCCTGGCTGATGTCCGCGGCCCGCGACATGTACGGCACGCCACCCATGTACTTGTTGAGGTAGATGTCGAGGGGCGCCCGCTTGGACTTACGCTTGTCGCTCATTGCTGCGTTGCCTCCGGTCTGTGCAACAGGCCGCTTCGGGGGTGAAGCAACCTGGATTCAGGGTAGAGGCGCGCGATGAAGTCGCAAGAAAACGACCCGAGCCTGGCAGCTATAGTCCAGCGGGTTTCATGAAAGGCGGAAGCATGCAACGGATGTGGACGGCGGCCCTCGTGCTGGCGCTCGGCGCCCCGGTC
This sequence comes from Pyxidicoccus xibeiensis, assembly GCF_024198175.1. Taxonomy (NCBI): domain Bacteria; kingdom Pseudomonadati; phylum Myxococcota; class Myxococcia; order Myxococcales; family Myxococcaceae; genus Pyxidicoccus; species Pyxidicoccus xibeiensis. The sequence continues at coordinate 375,599 of NZ_JAJVKV010000008.1, read as the reverse complement.
GCCCAGGCGCAGAACTCCCAACCCGCGAAGAAGCCCGAGCCCGCGGCCAAGGCACCGGCGCCTTCCGCGCCTCCCGACCTCTCGTCCGAGGACGCGAAGACCATCTACGCCCTCGGTGCCTCTGTCGGGCGTGACCTCTCCCTCTTCGCCCTCACGCCCGAGGAGCTCCAGCTCCTCCAGCGCGGCATCACCGACAGCATCAACGGCACCGCGCAGGAGATGGACCCGAAGGAGTATGCGCCGAAGATCCAGGCCTTCGCCAAGGCCCGCCAGGCCCAGGCCAGCGCCGCGCTGCTGGAGCGCGCCGCGAAGGAGCCCCGCGCCACGAAGCTGCCCTCCGGCGTCATCTACCAGGAGACGGTGGCGGGCAAGGGCCGCAGCCCGAAGGCCACCGACACCGTCAAGGTGCACTACGAGGGCCGGCTGGTGGATGGCACCGTGTTCGACACCTCGGCCCGTCGCGGCATCCCCATCGAGTTCCCCCTCAACGGCGTCATCCCCTGCTGGACGCAGGGCGTGGCGAAGATGAAGGTGGGCGGCAAGGCGAAGCTCACCTGCCCCGGCAACATGGCCTACGGCGAGCGCCCGCCCCCGGGCTCCCGCATCCCCCCCAACGCCGTCCTCGTCTTCGACGTGGAGCTGGTGGACATCCCCGGCGACACCACGCAGCAGCCGTAGCGCTACGGCTTCTTCAGCACGGCCTCGGTGGCGCGCAGCAGCGACTCCGCGCTCACCGGGGCGCCCGTGGCGTGAATCATCCACTGGTCCGGCGTCACAGCGCCGTGCGTGGCCATCCGCTCGAACTCCGCGCCCAGCGGGCCCTTGCGCGTCAGGTGCTCTTCAATCTGGAACGCGATGAGGTGCCCCAGCGGATAGTCCGGCAGGTAGAGCGGGTAGCTGATCATGTGGCTGTAGATGCCCAGCAGCGGGCTGCCCTTCCCGCCCAGCACCGGCGCGTAGTACCGGTCCCAGTGCTCGCGGGAGATGGCCACCACCGCATCGCGAAGCTGGGCCGGCGTGGCGTCCGGGTGCTCGTACATCCAGTGCCACACCGCCATGTCCACCAGCGCCACGCCGGCAATCTCCCACGTCTGCCAGAAGTCGTTGAGCACCCGCTCGCGCTCGGCCGCCGCGTCCGGCTTGCCCAGGCCCAGCAGCTCCAAATCTCTCGCCTGGAACACGAAGGCCAGCGCCTCCGTGAAGGCGTTGTTGGGCACGCCCGCCAGCAGCGTGTGGTCCACTGAGTAGAGGCTGAACACCTGCTCCACGTTGTGCCCCAGCTCGTGCACCGCGATGTTGTAGCCCTTGTAGTTCATGCCCCCCTTCTCCACGCGGGTGCGCAGCCGCGCGAAGTCACCCCGCCGCGCCGCCGGCTGTGCGTGGCCCGCCCCGCGTGACGCGTCCACGCGGATGCGCGCCGCCAGCCAGTCCGCCTTCGCCTTCGTGAAGCCCATGCCCAGGAGGATGCGCGGCATGTCCTTCGCGAACGCGTCCGCCGTGGGGTAGCGCTTGCGCGTCAGCGCATCCAGCTCCGACTCCGGCCGCTTCCCCCCCGGCTTGAAGCCCGGATACCACAGGTCCTGCGGCCCCAGCTGCCGCCCCAGCCGCGCTTCAATCTCCTTCGCCACCAACGGCACCACCGGCGACTCCAGCACCTGGGTGAGCACCGCCTTCACCCGCTCCTCCGGCAGCTCGCGCACCAGCTCGAAGGCGCGGGCAATCCGTGTGGGCGCCACCGGCACGTACGGGTCCGCCTTGCGCGCAGCCTGGAAGGTGGCCAGCAGCCGCGCATAGCGCGTGTCCGGCTCCGGGTCCTTGGACGCCTTCGCCTCGCGAGCGGGCGCGTCCTCCTCCACCGTCTCCGGCGGCGCCGCCGTCACCGCGTTGGTGAACGGGTTCCAGTCCAGCCGGGGGTTGTCGATGACGGCGGCGGGAATCGTCTGCGTGACGATGCGCTCCATCACCTGGATGATGAGCCGCTGCTTCGCGCGCGCGTTCGGGTCCGCGTAGTTGCCCTTCAGCTCGTCGCGCAGGTTCCAGTGGCTGATGAGCCGCAGCCCCTTGGGGAAGGGCCGCTGTCCCTGCTCGTCCAGCAGGTGGTGCATCCAGACGTTGTACTCGGCGATGTAGAGGTTGGCGTCTGCGATGGCCTTGGACGACTCCTGCTCTATCTCCGCCGGCACCCGCCGGTTGAAGCGCCCCGCCAGCCGCGCCTCCGCCCACTGCCGCCGCGTCCACTTCGGGCCCTGCTCCACGCGCTCGGCCAGCGTGGTGAGCGGGAAGTTGAGCAGCACCGCGAAGCCCACCTTCGAGCGGAACAGGTCCGTCGTGACGTTGGTGGACGGGTCATACGCGCCCAGCAGCGGCTCCACCGGCAGCAGCGGCCCCAGGTCCAGGTCCAGGTACCACTGCAGCTCGCGGCCCAGCTCGCTCATGTGGCCGTCGAGCTGCTCGAACAGCTTCTCCAGCCGGGAGAACGTCGCGTCCAGCGCCTTGGAATCCGCCAGGAAGTTCTCGCGGATGAAGGCCGCCGCGTCGCCGTCCTCCGGCCGCCACTGCGCCGCCACCTGGTCCACGCCGCGCTCGATGCGGGCCCGGTGCGCCTCGCCGTGCTTCGCGAGCAGCTCCGCCTTCACCGCGGCGACGTCGAATGCGGGCTTCATGGCGGCGGGCTCCTTCGCGGCGGGGGGCGCCTCCTGCGAGACGGGCGGCGTGGCCGCGGTAGGGCCCGGCGCGTCCGGCACGGAGGGCGTGGTGGAACAGCCGAGCATGGCGAGCAGCGGCAGCAGGCGGGCGCGCGAGGCGCGGGGCTTCTTCGGCGAGGACACGATGGGCGCTCCAGAAACACAAAGGGCCCGACCCTGGTGGGCCGGACCCTCATGATGCCTCAGGAAGCGTTTCTAACGACGTCCGGACTCAGGCGGCGCGGACGTTCTGCGCCTGCAGGCCCTTGGGGCCCTTGGTGACCTCGAACTCCACCTTCTGCCCCTCCTGGAGGGTGCGGAAGCCATCCATGTTGATGGCGGAGTGGTGGCAGAACACGTCCTCACCACCGCCGTCCTGGGTGATGAAGCCAAAGCCCTTCGCATCGTTGAACCACTTCACGGTACCAGTAGCCATTTGCGCTCTTCTTCTTTCGTCACGGACGCGAAAATCCGCATCCGGTCCTACCAAGCGATTCCGCCAGGACGGGTGGGAATTTATTCACACCCGTTTTGGGAGTCCACCCCCGCGGAGCGCGCTACCAGCCGCACTTCTGGCCCTTGTTCTGCGCCTGGAGCCAGGTGCGCAGCGGGCTGAAGTAGTCCAGTAGCGGAGTTGCATCCATCTGCCGGGTGCCCGTCATGGCCTGGAGCGCCTCCGGCCAGGGCTTGCTCGCGCCCAGCTCCAGCATGGCCTGGAGCCGCTTGCCGGCATCCTTGTTCCCGTAGATGGAGCACTCGTGCAGCGCGCCCTTGTGGCCGGACGCCTCGCACAGCGCCTTGTGGAACTGGAACTGGAGGATGCGGGCCAGGAAGTACCGCGTGTACGGGACGTTGGCGGGCACGTGATACTTCGCGCCCGGGTCGAAGTCCGCCTCCGAGCGGGCCACCGGCGCGGCCACGCCCTGGTACTTCTCGCGCAGCGTCCACCACGACTTGTTGTAGTCCGCCGGCGTCACGCGGCCGGAGAAGACCTCCCAGCGCCACTGGTCCACCAGCAGGCCGAACGGCAGGAAGGCCACCTTCTCCAGCGCGTCCTTCAGCTGGAGGTTGATGAGATTCTTCTCGTTCTTCGGCACCGACTTCAGCAGGCCCACCTGCTGCAGATAGGCCGGGGTGATGGACAGCGTCAGCGCGTCACCGATGGCCTCGTGGAAACCGTCGTTGGCGCCGGACTGATAGAGCACCGGCAGGTTGTAGTAGTACGTGTAGTAGTAGTTGTGGCCCAGCTCGTGGTGGATGGTGATGAGGTCCTCCTCGGTGGGCTTGATGCACATCTTGATGCGCAGGTCGTTCTCATAGGTGACGTCCCACGCGCTGGCGTGGCAGACCACCTCACGGTCCCTCGGCTTGGTGAACTGCGAGCGCTCGTAGAAGGTCTGCGGCAGCTCCTTGAGGCCGAGCGAGGTGAAGAACTTCTCACCCAGCTTCACCATGCGCAGGGCGTCGTAGCCCTGCTTCTTCAGCTCGGCGTCCACGTCCAGGCTGGCCTGACCGGGGAAGGGCTCCACCAGCGGGTAGATGTTGTTCCACTCCTGCGCCCACATGTTGCCGAGCAGGTGCGCGGGGATGGGCTTGCCGGCGGGCACCTTCGCCTCGCCGTACTGCTTCGCCAGGCGGCCGCGCACGTAGCAGTGCAGCTCGTCGTAGAGCGGCTTCACCTGGCCCCACAGGCGCTGGGCCTCCTTCTCGAACTCGGCGGGCGGCATGTCGTAGGCCGAGCGCCACAGCGTGCCCAGGTCCGCGACGCCGATGTCCTGCGCGCCCTCGTTGGAGATGGACACCAGGCGCTCGTACAGCGGGCGCATGGGGCGGGAGACGCCGTGCCAGCCCTGCCACGCGTCGAGCAGCTCGTCGTAGTTGCGGCTGTCCGCCATGACGTCGGACAGCTCGCCCAGGTCGCGGCACGTGCCCTTGCCGTCCTTGCCGCAGTACTTGCCCTTGCCGTAGATGCCCTCGAGCTTCGCGGCGGTGGCGGCCAGCTCGGAGCGCTTCTGCGCGTCCGAGGGCGCCGGCAGCGCCTGCGACACCTTGAGCAGGTGCAGCATGCGCGCGGTGTCCGCGTCCAGCTGCAGCCCGTCGAAGCGGCGCGAGCCCTTGATGGCGCCGTTGATGTAGCCCAGCACCTCCTCGTTGACGTAGGCGGCGTTGCGCTCCGTGTCATCGGTGATGTGCGTGTTCTTGATCCACTCGGCGGTGGCCTGCTTCGTCCACAGGCGCTTCAGGTCCGCGTTGACCTTCTCGGCGAACTGCTTCGCCTCTTCGGGCGTGGCCTGGGCCTGGGACGTGGCGGCCTGGGGCGCGGACTCGGCGGTGGCCGGGGCCTCACGCGTCGCTTGCGAGTCCTGGGCACAACCCAGGACGGCGGGCAGCGCCAGGGCCGCGAGGGCCGTGCGCAGCAGGGGGTGCAGGGGGAGTTTCCGGTTCATGGGGCGGACCGTAGAAGAACGGCCGCCCGATGACACCCCGAAAGTAGGGAGTGTGGGCGCCGCGACAGGACGTCTACGGTGCGACGGCGCCCTGCCCCTTCGCCCGCCGGGGCTTCTCGCCGAGCTGACGCAGTGCGAAGAGCGCGCGGTCCTTCTCCTTCGCCTCCAGCATGAAGTCCGCGGGGAGCTCCAGCGCGGCCACCATGGCGCGGAAGTCCGCCGGGTCCACGAAGTCGGAGTGCGCCCCCGCCCGCCCGTCCTTCTTCTGGCTGGCCAGGTGGAACTTGGGCCGCAGGTCCAGCGCGGTCCACGTGGCGGCGGCCTCGCGCACCAGCTGCTTCAGCGACAGCTCCGGGTTCGACGGCAGCACGGCGTTGTGCAGGTTGTCGCCCACCATGGGGACGCCGTGCTCACGCGCCAGCGGCAGCACCTCGCGCGCGCTCCACACCTTGTCGTCGTGCTCCACGGTGATGCGGTTGCGCAGGTCGTCCGGCATCTCGTCCAGGAAGCGGTGCGCGGCCACGAGCGCCTCCTCGCGCGACGGCGCGGCGCCTCCCACGTGGAGGACCACGCGCGCCTCGGGCCCCGCCTCCAGCAGGTCCAGCACGCGGGCGCCGTAGCGCAGCTCCCTCAGCGCGGCCTCGCGCACGTGTGGATGGCGCGAGGACAGCGAGGCCCCCGCGGGCGACGGGTGCAGGGACAGCCGCTGCCCCGAGCGACGGACGATGCGGGCCAGGTGGTCGAACGTCTTCGCGAAGGTCTTCCACCAGGTGAGCGTGTTCACCGGGTGCGACGCGAAGGGCACCAGCGACGAGCCGATGCGGAAGACCTCGATGCGCTGGGCCTCGTTGAAGAGGAGGATCTGCTCCAGCTCCTCCAGGTTCTGCGCGGTGAGCGCCTCCAGCCGCTCCGGGGTGGCGCCGGCGAGGCGGCACGTGTGGCTGGCGCCCACGCCGAGCGTCAGGCAGTTGGCCACATAGCCAAGTCGATAGGTCGAGGGGCCTTCCATGGTGCCCTTGAGATTCTTCATGGCACCGGCTGTCTCACACCGGGCCGACAGGGCGTGCGAGCCAGGACGGGCACCGTGCGAGCACTCCGGCCCCGCCCTCCCCCACGCCCGCGCGGCGTTACAGCTTCCAACCATGCTGCTGGGACACACCAGGGACCCGCTGTGGCCGGCGCCCGAGCAGGCGCTGCTCGATGCTCGCCGCTTCCTCGAGGAGCAGAAGGGCCGACGGGTCCTGGTCGCTCCGCACACCGACGTGGATGGCCTCACGTCCGGCGTGCTGATGCTGCGCGCACTGGAGGCCGTAGGCGCGCGGCCCCTGGCGAGGGTGCCCGGCAAGGGAGAGCATGCCCACTCGCCGGCCTTCCAGGACCGGCTGCGAGTCGGCGCCTGGGACTCGCTGGTGGTGCTCGACATGGGCAGCCGCGCGGCTCCCATCGTCCCGGACCTGCCGACGCTGGTGGTGGACCACCACCTCTCCGACACCTTCCCTCCCGGCGCGCGGGTGCTCACCGCGAACGGGCATGAGCCCATCGCCAACAGCAGCCTGCTGACGTACGTGCTGGTGTCGCCGCTGGTGGTGCCCGGGCCGCTGGAGTGGCTGGCGGTGATGGGGACGGTGGCGGACCTGGGCGCGGACGCCCCCATGCCGTTCCTCAAGGACGCGCTCAAGCGCGCGGGACGCAAGGCGGTGACGGAGTCGGTGGCGCTGCTGAACGCGGCGCGGCGCTCGGCGCGGTTCCCCGTCCCGGTGGCACTGGAGGTGCTGCTGCGCGCGGGCAAGGCCTCGGACATCTCGGAGGGGCACGTGCCCGGCGTGGACGTGCTGCGCGACTGCCGGCTGGAAGTTCAACACGAGGTGGCGCGGTGCGCGAAGACGCCTCCGCGCTTCGCGGGCAAGGTGGCGCTGCTGTTGATCAGCTCCGAGGCGCAGGTGCATCCGCTGGTCGCGGTGCGCTGGGCGCAGCGGCTGCCCGAGCACATCGTCATCGTCGCCAACGCGGGCTACCTGCCGGGCCGGGTGAACTTCGCGATGCGCAGCCGGGCGCCCGTGGACCTCATCGCCTGGCTGAAGGACCTGGACCTGCCGCCCCTGGAGGGCGAGTACGCGAACGGGCATGCGCGTGCCACGGGCGGAAGCCTGTCCCAGGCGGACTTCCTCCGCTTCATCGAGGCCGCGGGCTTCCGGGGGCTGCGGACCTTCGACGTGGAGCGACGCGGCGCGTTCCCCGGCTGATGCGGTATGACGAGGGGGTGATGCTCCGCCCTCTCGTCCTCGTCCCCTCCCTGGCCGCCCTCCTCTCGCTCACCGCGTGTGGCTCCACCGACCCGGAGCCCCAGCAGGGTTGCGAACGCTTCGAGTTCCCGCTGTCGGCGCAGACGGAAGCGCGCCATGTCGCCACCTGTGACAACACGGCCTGTGGGTCCGGGGCGAGCCCGTCCGAGAACCCGCCGAGCTCCGGCGTGCACTGCGGCAGCGTGGCGCGCTGTGCCGTGTACGCCGAGCCCGTCTCACGCTGCCTGTACATCCACAACCTGGAGCACGGGCACGCGGTGTTCCTCTACAACTGCCCCGACGGCTGCCCGGACGAGGTGGCGAAGCTGGAAGCGGCGGCGGCCACCGTGAAGGCGGGGGCCAACGGGGTGCGCCGGGCGCTCGTCGCGCAGGACCCGAACATGCCCACGCGCGTGGCCGCGCTGCTGTGGCGCCGCTCGTACGCGGTGGACTCGGCGGACCCGGAGGCCCTGCGGTGCCTGCTCCAGCTCCAGGACGTCGATGCGCCCGAGCGCGGGCTGACGTGCCCTGGTGGCTGAGCTGGCATCTGCTCGCGAACAGCGCACATGGACCGTGCGAGGTACCGCGAGTGCGCATGGGTAGCCGCCTGTCGTGAGGCCGGGCAGGCAGGTGTCCGGCGGCATGCGTAGGGAGTGAGCAACGCGGTTGGAATGTCGGCACCTGCCCTGGCGGGCGGCGTACGGAGCGCCCGCCGTTTGTATCCAGGCTGCCATGAGAACGAACTTCCGACGCGCCGCCATGGCGCTGCTGTTGACCGCCCTGGCCACGGTGCCAGCCTCCGCCCAGACAACGTCAGGCGTGCAGGGGCCCGTGCCCGCGGGACTTCCCAACCGGCTGCTCGTGGGGCTCTTCGAGGAGGCCGGGCAGAGCTGGATGCGCGACAGCGGCGTGCCCTGGGACGTGCGCTACCGGTACTTCACCAAGGGCTGGGTGGACAACTGGGGCTGGGGCCAGCCCGACGGCAGCTGGGGCGCGAGCTTCATGCAGGAGTCGTTCACCCAGGGCTACATCGCGGCGCCCGTCTTCTACCAACTGTTCTCCGAGCCGGGCGGTGGTGAGAGCGAGTCGCTCGCCAAGGTACAGAACGCCACCACCATGCGGAGCTACTTCAGCGACGTGAAGGTGCTGATGCAGCGCGCGAAGGAGCACGGCAAGCCCGTGCTCATCCTGGTGGAGCCGGACGCCGTGGGCTTCCTCCAGTTCCAGTCGAACTCCAACCCCAACGCGTACGCCGCGGTGGCGGCCACCGGGCTGCCCGAGCTGGCGACCCTCCCCAACACCGTGGCGGGCTGGGGCCAGGCCTTCCTCCAGATGCGCAAGGCGGTGGGCGCGAACAACGTCGTCCTCGGCATCCACGTGTCCGGGTGGGCCAGCGGCAAGGACATCGCCTATTTCTCGGTGACGGACCCGCTCCAGCCCGAGGTGGACAAGGTCGCCAACTTCCTCAAGCCGCTGGGCCTCGGGCCCAACGCCACCGGCACCACGTATGACGTGTTGGTGGGAGATCCGCTGGATAGGGACTCGGACTTCTACAGGCTGACGCAGGGCCAGCAGCGCTGGTGGGATGCGAGCGACAACGCGTCCATCTCCTCGAGCTCGTTCAATCGCTACGCGGAGTGGCTGCGGCTGATGAACGTGGCCACCGGCAAGCGCTGGGTGCTGTGGCAGATTCCGCTCGGGAACGCCAACCACCGCAACGTTCACAACGACGGCACCGCGCGCGCGGGCTACCGCGACAACCGCACCGAGTACTTCTTCGGGGCGAGTGGTGATGCGCACCGGAGGAAGTTCGCGAACTCGGGCGTCATCGCGCTCCTCTTCGGCGCCGGGGCTGGCGGGCAGAGCTCCTACCAGAACGACCTGGGCGCGGATGGGCAGCCGTACATCCGCAGCCGCGCGGCGCCGTTCCTCCAGGCCGGAGGCCTGACGTTGCCCGCCGCGGGCACCACGCTGCCCGGACCTGGAGGCACCGATGGTGGCACGCCCGGTGGGACGGATGCGGGCACGGGTGGCCTCGACGCCGGCACGGGCGGTCGGGATGGTGGCGTCGACGCTGGAACCGGTGGAGGCACGGATGCCGGCACGGGTGGTCGAGACGGTGGCACGGATGCTGGCACAGGCGGTCAGGACGCTGGCACAGGCGGCATCGATGCAGGCACTGGCGGTCGGGACGCTGGCACAGGCGGCATCGATGCAGGCACGGGAGGCAGGGACGCGGGCACGGGCAGCGTCGACGCAGGCACCGGCCCTCGCGACGCCGGCACCGGCGGCACGGACGCAGGCACGGGCGGAACCGACGGCGGCACGGGTGGCACGCGTGGCTACGGGTTCGAGTCCAGCACCGAGCTGTGGCTCGCCTCCGGCGCTCCACTCAGGCCGGTGAGCACTTCCACGACGCGAGCCTTCTCGGGGACACGCTCGCTCGCGGTGCCGTTCAGCGGAACGGCGGGCACCGGCATGGCGACGGTCCTCACCGCTCAGGTCCCTCGGGGCGCGACGGTGACCTTCCGCGTGTGGATTCCCTCCGGCAGCAGCATCACCGCCATCCAGCCGTTCGCCCTCGAAGGTGCGGCGGCAGGTTGGCGCTACACCGGACGCTGGACCGGAATCAGCAGCCTTCAGGCGAACGCGTGGAACGCAGTGACGGTGACCCTGCCGTCCGCGAGCACCACTCCGCTCCACCGGCTCGGCGTGGAGTTCACCACCAGCGGGACCTGGACCGGCACCGTCTACCTCGACGGCATCTCCTGGTAGCCCCCCTCCCCGCCCTCTCTCCGCGAGGGGGCGGGTCCTGGGGACCTGGCCGCTCACCGCTTCTTCGGCGGACGAGATGTCACGGGCGCAGGTGCCTCCGGCTGCCGCTCCGCGGCGACCTCGCGCGCCAGGTTCACGAAGGCGCGCATGGCCGGCGACACCTGCGCTCGGCTGGGGAAGTAGAGGAAGAGGCCCGGCACCAGGCCCGCGTAGGGCTCGAGAACCACACGCAGGGAGCCTCGCCGTAGCTCGTTCTCCAGCTGCGGCTCGAAGAGGTACGCGAGTCCCAGCCCTGCCTCGGCCATCTCCCGGATCAACGTCCCGTCATTGGAGGCTATCGGCCCACGCACCGGGATGCGCCAGCTCTGCTTCCCGCGATCCAGCTCCCACTGATATTGCGCTCCGGTCGTCGTCGAGCGGATGCCGATGCAGTCGTGCGCCAGCAGGTCCTTTGGCGTCTCCGGAATGCCCCGCCGGGCCAGGTACGCGGGTGAGCCCACCACGACGAACCGGCAGGCCCCGTACAGGCGGACCTGCACCATGTCGCGCTCGATGGACTCCGAGAAGCGGATGCCCGCGTCGAGCCCCTCGGCCACGATGTCCACGAGCCGGTTGTCGACATTGACCTCCACCTCCACCTTCGGATGGCGCTCGAGCAGCCGTGGGAGGAGAGGCCTGATGATGAGCGGCACGGCGACGGACGGCACCGACAGCCGGACACTGCCCGTCACCTCCCCCGGCATGGCCGAGGCCGTCTTCAGCGCGTCGAGCGCCTGGTCCACGGCCGGCCCGGCGTTCTCCAGCAGCCTCCGCCCCGCATCCGTCAGCGCTACACTTCGAGACGTCCGGGTGAGCAGCGGGATGCCCAGGCGCTCCTCGAGCTGCCGGACCGACTGGCTGAGCGCCGACGCCGAGACGCCGAGCTCGCTGGCGGCCGCCGTGAAGCTGCGCCGGCGGGCGACCGCGAGGAACGCGTTCAGGGCATTCAGGGGGGTAAAGGCCATCTTGAAGAATTCCTAAACGACCCATGCACATCACGCCAGTTTCCGAGGTCGCGCGCAGGAGGCATATCAGGGGACATTCAACCCGCCCACTGACGGAGAAACACCATGCTCAAGACCCAGGCCTATGCCGCCCCCGCCGCCGGAAAGCCGCTGGCGCCCTTCACCTTCGAGCACCGCGAGCCCGGCCCGCACGACGTGCTCATCGACATCCTCTACTGCGGCGTCTGCCACTCCGACATCCACCAGGCCCGCGATGAGTGGGGCGGCTCCATCTTCCCCATGGTCCCCGGCCACGAGATCATCGGCCGCGTCAAGCAGGTCGGCCAGCACGTCACCAAGCTCAAGGTCGGCGACATGGCCGGCGTCGGCTGCATGGTGGACTCGTGCCGCGACTGCCAGCCGTGCCGTCAGGACCTGGAGATGTTCTGCGAGAAGGGCATGGCCCTCACCTACAACGGCACCCAGATGGACCGGAAGACGCCCACCTACGGCGGCTACTCGACGCAGGTCGTCGTCTCCGAGCGCTTCACGCTGAAGGTCCCCGAGGGCCTCGACCCCGCCGCCGCCGCGCCGCTGCTGTGCGCCGGCATCACCACGTACTCCCCGCTGCGCCAGTGGAACTGCAAGAAGGGTGACCGCGTGGGCGTCGTCGGCCTGGGCGGCCTGGGCCACATGGCGGTGAAGCTCGCCGCGTCCATGGGCGCCGAGGTGACGGTGCTCAGCACGTCTCGCTCGAAGGAGGCGGACGCCCGCCGCCTGGGCGCGCGGGGCTTCGAGGTCACCAAGGAGGAAGGCACCTTCAAGAAGCTCGCCGGCAAGTTCGACCTCATCATCGACACCATCTCCGCGCCGCACGACTACAACCAGTACCTGTCCATGCTGCGCCCCCTCGGCGCCATGGTCCTCGTCGGCGTCCCGCCCCAGCCGACCCCCGTCGCCGCGTTCGCCCTCATCAACGGCAACAAGCGGCTGGCCGGCTCCAGCATCGGCGGCATCGCCGAGACGCAGGAGATGCTCGACTACTGCGCGAAGCACCAGATCGTCTCCGACGTCGAGGTCATCCCCATCCAGAAGATCAACGAGGCCTACGAGCGGATGCTCAAGAGCGACGTGCGCTACCGCTTCGTCATCGACATGGCCTCGCTCAAGGACGCCGCCGCGCGCTGACTCAATTTCTGAGAAATGGGTCTTCCCTGACCTCACGGCAGATGGTATCGGAACCGCGCAATACCTTCTTTACCCGTGAAAACGGTCAGATAGGCGACCCCTGGTCAGCCGGCCCGGGGTCGCTTCACCCAGGAAGGACCCATCTTGAGGACCCCGAACTTCATCGTATCCCTGGCACTGGCAGGCGGGCTTTCGGCCTGTGGCGGCAATCCCCAGGCCGAGCCCTCCGAGCTCGGCACCGACGAGGCGGCGCTCGACTGCGCCGCGATGGCCTCGTCGCCGATCTACCACCGCATCAAGCCGGCCAACGGTGACAGCCTCTACACGTACAACGCGAACGAGGCGGCCAACGCCGCGACGACCTACGGCTACACCGAGGACCGCGGCATCGCCTTCCGCGCCTCCAGGGCCACGGGCACGGGGCTGTCCCCCGTCTACCGGCTCTACAGCCCGAGCCGCAACGAGCACTTCTGGACCATCGACGCGGCGGAGCGGCAGGACCTGCTCACCAACGGCGGCTTCACCACCGACGAGGGCATCGGCTTCTACGCGTCGAAGACGGCGGACCCGTGCCTCGTCCCCGTCTACCGCTACTCCAACACCACGCTGCGCAAGCACCGCTTCGCCATCACCGCGGCCGAGCGCAGCGCGCTGAGCAGCGCGGGCTGGGTCGACGAGGGCATCAAGCTGTACGCCGCGCCCACCGCCCCGGTGCCCGTCGACACGAAGTTCACCCTGGTCATCATCCCCGACACGCAGAACGAGCTGGTGTCCGCGTCGACGCTCATCGACCACCGCATGCAGTGGCTCGCCGACAACAAGAGCGCGCTCGACATCCGCTTCGTGGGCCACACGGGCGACATGTGCAACTGGGACACGCCGGACCACATCCAGTACGTCCGCGCGAGCAACGCCTTCCAGAAGCTCGACGCCGCGCAGATTCCCTATGCCATCGCCGTCGGGAACCATGACACCGCGGCCACGTGCCCGGGTGGCAGCGCCTGCCCCGGCAACGTGAATGCCAACCTCCGCAACACCACCACCTTCAACACCTACTTCCCCACGACGCGCTTCCAGGCGCTGGCAGGCGTGTACGAGGCCGGGAAGAGCGACAACGGCTATCACACCTTCACGGCGGGCGGCCTGAACTGGCTCGTGCTCAACCTGGAGCTGTGGGCGCGCACGGACGTGGTCGGCTGGGTGAAGACCGTCCTCGCGGCGCACCCCCGCCACAACGTCATCGTCATCACCCACTCGCACCAGACGAGCAGCGGCGGCATCGAGCAGAGCAACGGCGGCTACGGCAACAACAGCCCGCAGTACGTCTTCGACAACGCGCTGAAGCTGTACCCCAACGTCCGGTTCATCTTCTCCGGGCACGTGGGCACGTCCGCCTACCGGGAGGTCACCGGCACCCAGGGGAACAAGATCTACCAGATGCTGACGACGTACCACGACAGCAGCACGAACCCGACGCGGCTGATTGAAATCGACACCGCCGCCAACACCTTCTCCACGCGCGTGTACATGCCGTACACCAACACGGAGAAGACCGACGGCTCGAAGTTCACCATCAGCAACGTGTCCTGGGTGCGCTGAGCCTCCGGCTCAGTCGGGGAGTGCTGCCACGAGGCGTGGCAGCACCAGCTCCGCCTGGGCCGCCACGACGCGGATGCGCGGCGAGGGGCTGATGCCCGAAGGGTCGATGCTGAAGACCTGGGCGCCATTCTTCAGCCCCCGCTGCGACACCGCCTCCGTGACACCGACGGAGAACGACGTCCCGATGAACACCACCAGGGTGGCCCGCTTCGCGCTCAGGAGCACGTGGTCGAACTGGTAGGACTCGTGCTCCGAGTACAGCTCGTCGAACCACAAGACGTGCGGGCGGAGCTTGCTCTTGCACTCGGGGCAGCGGGGCACCGTCTCGGGGCTCGGGTCCGCGTGGAGCGGGCCGAAGTCCAGCTGCGCGATTGGAATCGTGCCCCATGGCGGGCCGTGCTTGCACCGGAGGCGCGTGCACCGGGCCTCGTCCAGGCTGCCATGGACCTTCACCAGGCCACGGCTCCCTGCCTGTTCATGCAGCGTGTCCACGTTCTGGGTGACGAGCAGGAAGTCGCGCTGGTGGCGCGCCTGCCACTGCTCCCACGCGACGAGGGCCCGGTGCGCGTCGTTCGGCTTCACGCCGCGCGCCAGCTCGAAGCGCTTGAGGTACCAGAGCCAGGACTCGTGGGGCACCCGCTTGTAGTAGGCGCGGGTACCCTTCTCCGTGACGTCGTTCGCCCAGACCGCGCCCGGGTCCGGGCCGCGGAAGGTCGGGATGCCGCTGGCCAGGCTCACCCCCGCGCCGGTGACGATGAGGGTCTTCGTGCCCTCCGGCCCCTTCGCCACCGTGAGGAGCTCCTCGAAGGTCGCTGTTGTCGTCATGCACCCACCCCACCCGGCTCCTGACGCCTGGAGCCGACCGTGGACGAGCATAGTAGGGTTCGCCGGCCGTGACTTCCCCCTCTGCCCCTGCCCCTGCCCCGGTATCCCAGGACCGCGTGCGCGCCATCGACTGGCTGCGCGGCATCGCGGTGCTGTTCATGATCCAGACCCACGCGCTCGCCCTGCTCACGCCGGAGCTGCGCAAGAGCCTCTGGGTGGGCCGGCTGCTCAAGGTCGACGGGCTGGTGGCCCCCGCGTTCATCTTCTCCGCGGGCTTCGCCACCGCCCTGCTGATGGTGCGCAGCGCGGCGGGCGGCGTGCTGCGCGAGCGCGTGGGCCGCAACTTCCGCCGCATCCTGGAAGTCCTCGCCGTGGCCACGCTCGTCAACTGGGCGTGGTTCCCCCTGCTGAAGGAGCCGGTGTGGATCCTCCGCATGGACATCCTCCAGTGCGTGGGCGTGTGTCTGCTCATCGTCCTGCCGGTGGCGGCGGTCCTGGCCCCTCGCCCGAAGCTGCTGGGCGCGGTGACCTTCTTGCTGGCCCTCGCGGTCTTCGCGGTGGCCCCGCTGGGCGAGCTGGTGAAGGGCCCCCTGGCCACGCTGACGAACAAGTCGTCCTTCGCGCCCTTCCCCCTGCTGCCGTGGCTGGGCTTCGCGTGGCTGGGCGCCTTCTCCGGGACGCTGGCGGGCGCGTGGGGCCGGGCGGGGCTCATCCGGGGCCTGGGGGTGATGGTGGCCCTGGGCCTCGCGGGCGCGGTGGCGGGAGACTTCCTCTACTCGCTGTACCCGCCCCACCGCTTCTTCGTCGCCAACCCGTCCAACTCGGCGGCGCGCTTCGGGTGGGTGTGCGCCGTGCTGCTCGGGCTGCTGTGGCTGGAGGGCCGGGTTGCCGTGGGTGCGAAGCCGTCACGCCTGCGGCGCTTCATCGAGGTGTTCGGCACGTCGTCGCTGTCCGCGTACTTCTTCCACGAGATGCTGCTGTTCTACCGGATTGGCGGCGTCTTCTCCTTCCAGCGCTTCTGGGGAGACAAGAGCGGGTGGCTGGGGTTCTGGCTGCTGCTCGCCGCGCTCATCGGCCTCACCTTCCTCCTCTGCATCGCCACCGACCGCGTGGAGCGCGTGGTGAGGCCCGGGCTCCGGGCCCTGGTCGCGCGCGTGAGGCGGGGACGCAGGGACTCCAGCGAGCCCACCCTCCGCGCCTGAGCCCCGGGGCCAGCAGGCTCAGTGAGCACCAGCCGACAGTTGGTCGAAGGCGGCGATGACCTCCGGCGGCGCCTGCACCAACTCGATGAGCACGCCCTCGCCGCTGTAGGGGAACTGCTCGTTGCCCTTCGGGTGGACGAAGCAGATGTCGAAGCCGGCCGCGCCCTTGCGGATGCCGCCCGGCGCGAAGCGCAGCCCCTGCCCCTCCAGCCACTTCACCGCCGCCGGCAGGTCGTCCACCCACATGCCCACGTGGTTGAGCGGCGTCTCGTGGACCCGGGGCTTTCCCTCGGGATTGATGGGCTGCATCAGGTCCACCTCCACCTTGAAGGGACCCGCGCCCGCGACGACGATGTCCTCGTCCACGTTCTCCCGCTCGCTGCGGTAGGTGCCGTGGGGCGTCAGCCCCAGCAGGTCCACCCAGAGCTTGCGCAGGGGACCCTTGTCCGTCCCTCCGATGGCGATCTGCTGGACTCCGAGGATGCGAAATGGCCTGGCGGTCTGCATGGGCCGGCACCCTGCCAAACGGGCCGGGCCCAGACAAGGACCGGCGCGCCCACGGCCAGGCGCCGAATTAATTCACGGGAATAGACCCATTTCCGCAGGTCGTGCGTTTCGAGCCGACGACCTACCTGTTCCTTGGAGAACGCATGACACCGACCTCCCTGAAGCGCCGCCTGTCCCTGTGGGGAAGTGCCCTTCTCGTCACCTGCACGCTGCCCGCCTGCATGAGCAACCGGGCCCCCGAAGAGAGCGCCCAGATGGAAGTCGCCCAGAAGCCCACCACCCTCCAGGCCCGGGAAGCGCCAGCACCGCAGGGGGACGTGGCGGCCCAGGCGCCCGAGCCCGAGGTGGATGAATCCGAAGGCCTCGAGTACGCCCCAGTCGAGAAGGCCCCGGCCATCTCCGCCAGGCCCCTGGGAAGCGCGAGCGTCGCGGCGGAGATGCCCATGGCGGGGGCCCCGCCCCCTGCCCCCGGCAAGGGTGAGATGCGGGCGATGCGCCGCGTCCCCCCCAAGCTGGCCATGGCCCAGCCCGATCCGAAGGACCGCATGGACGACGCGGACCGCGCCTCCGCCGAGCGTGGCAACTCCTTCGAGGCGTGGAAGCCCAACACCTTCGTCGACACCGTGAAGGACCCGCTGTCCACCTTCGCCGCGGACGTGGACACCGCGTCCTACGCAGTGGCCCGGCGCTACCTCGTCCAGGGCAACCTGCCGCCCGCCTCCGCCGTGCGCGTGGAGGAGTTCGTCAACTACTTCAAGTACCGCTACACCCCGCCGGAGTCCGGCGCCTTCACCGTCCACCTGGAGGGTGCGCCCTCGCCCTTCGACGACAAGCGCCACTTCGTGCGCGTGGGCGTGCAGGGCAAGGTCCTCTCGCGCTCGCAGCGCAAGACCGCGCACCTGGTCTTCCTGGTGGACACCAGCGGCTCGATGAACTCGCAGGACCGGCTGCCGCTGGCCAAGGAGGCCATCAAGCTCGCCGTCAAGAACCTCAACGAGAACGACACGGTGGCCATCGTCACCTACGCGGGCTCCACGCGTGACGTGCTGGCGCCCACGCCCGCCACGGACGTGAAGAAGATCCACGCCGCGGTCGACTCGCTCAGCTCGGGCGGTGGCACGGCCATGGGCTCCGGCATGGAGATGGCCTACAAGCACGCGGTGAAGAAGGCCTCCGGCAGCGTGGTCTCCCGCGTCATCGTCCTCACGGACGGCGACACCAACATCGGCCCCAACCTGGGCGCGGAGTCCATCCTGGGGAGCATCAGCAAGTACGTCGCCGAGGGCGTCACCCTCTCCACCATCGGCTTCGGCATGGGCAACTACCGTGACGACCTGATGGAGAAGCTGGCCAACAAGGGCAACGGCAACTGCTTCTACGTGGACAGCTACAAGGAGGCCAAGAAGGTCTTCGAGACGCAGCTGACCGGCACGCTGGAGGTCATCGCCAAGGACGTGAAGCTCCAGGTGGAGTTCAACCCGGTGGCCGTCCGCCGCTACCGCCTGCTCGGGTACGAGAACCGCGACGTGGCCGACAACGACTTCCGCAACGACAAGGTGGACGCCGGTGAGATTGGCGCGGGCCACAACGTCACCGCCGTCTACGAGGTGGAGCTGACGGGCGACACGAAGGAGTCGCTGGCCACCGTGCGCGTGCGCGCCAAGGCGCCCAACGGCACCGAGGCCGCCGAGCAGGCCTTCCCCTTCGAGCGCGGCATGCTGCGCAAGTCGGTGGACGCCGCCTCGCCGGGCTTCCGCTTCGCCGTGGCCGTCGCGGCCTCCGCCGACATCCTCCGCGGCAACCCGGCCGCCGAGAGCTGGAGCCTGGCCACCGCCCAGAAGCTGGCCGAGGGCTCCGTCGAGGGTGACGCGGACCGCGGCGAGTTCGTCCGCCTGGTGACCCAGGCCCGCGCCCTCATGGGCGCCTCTGCCCGGGGCCACTGACCCCCAAGCCACGGCGCCACTCCGTTGAAAACGGGCTCCAGGCTCCTTCGAGGACCTGGGGCCCTTTTTCGTACTGAGTGGAGGCGGCGGAAATCGAAGCCGCACAGGTGGATTTGGTCCCTACTCGGGCCACAGGCTGCCCGCCCGGTTTTCCCTCTGAGAATCGGGGTGGCCTTCCGTCCGGGTGAGTCCAGGACCGTCCATTGGATTTGGTTCTTTTTGGGTCCCTGCGGGGAACCAAAACGGCCGGAGTGCGGGACCGTACAGATTCTTCCGGGCACCGTGCCACCTTGGGCCGTGGTGGCCGCCTGTACACGCGCCGAGCACCAGCTCGGTGCCGTGGAGCTTGCCGCCCGCGCCGAATGCCAGCTTGTTGATGGTCTCCAAGAAGCGCGGGAATCTGGTCATGGTCGAGGTAGGGGCATGACACCAAGCCAGTGCTCTCCGAGCGCTGGCCGGTAGCCCCTTCTCGCCGCGTGTCCCCCGAGCCAGAGGGGCGCCGCCAGGCGCCGAGCGGAGCGAGCTTGCCCGTGACTCGGCGGGGCACGCGGTGGCCGGAGTCCTGGAAAACCGGTCGACCTGATAACCAGAATCTGCGCTTTTCCAAGACCGCCAACACGCCGACACCTTCTCCTATGAACTGATGATTGCCAGGGAGCCCACGCACCTCTCAGGCCCTTCTCTTACGACGTACCGAGGCAACCGCTTGCTTCTTGGTCTTCGAGCGCGCTGCCTCGCTGCGCTTCGACTCCTTGCGACGCTTGGAACCTGCCGTGGGCTTCGCCCGAGGCTGTACTTCCTTGAGCGCGTAGAAGCGCCTTCGAACGAAGTACATAGCATTCATCAGCGCGTCCACGGGCCCCACTCCGTAGGAGTAATAAATGCCCTCCGTCACGTGCTCGAAGAGGATTGGACAGTACCAATCCCTCTTGTCCTCAAGCGGCGCAGGGCGGCCAATCGTGACTCGGGAGGTTCGCCGTGTTCCATCCCGGGTCTCGTAAGACCAGTAGTCGTCCGCGATCGGATCATCAATGGCTGCAAGCTTGGGACGCCAGTCCTTCACGATACCACCTCACTGTCCCGCGCCCTGAGCGCAGTCAGCCGAGCCGTCACATTCATAGATCGCGTTACACATGCCCCTGCAGGCCTGCTTGGTGCCTTCTGCCGCGCCCCAGCACAGTGCCTTCTTTCGCTCGTTCCGAAGGCGCCTGCAAAAGTTCTTGAGTACCTCACCGCCCGCCTCACACGCATCCATGCACGCCTGCTTGTTCGCGGGAGACTCCAGGTCCTGTACGGGTTCAGGCTGGCCGGGCGGTGGCGAGGGCGGACATCCTTCAGGGTTCAGCGCGCAAAAGCTTCCAGGGCCACGTGGATAATCCGCCATCAACGCAGGCGCCTCCACCAACTGCGCTCCCGCGCATGCCAGAGCGCTACACAAGGCACCCAAGCACGAAAGACGCAACCAGATATCTAGTCGGCTCGGTTTCTTCGATGAGAGTTCCCGCAATTGTACTCCTGGGGGCGGCCACGAAAGTGAAGGTACCTTGGAGCCGACCTGCCTCGCCCAACCGCGCCGCTCTTGAGGATAGCTTACATCCACGGGCGTGACCGAGCAGGACCGCTACCGCAAGCGGGGGAGGAGGCGGGCGTGGTGTTGACCCGCAGGCGCGCGGGAAGATGAAGCGATTCTGGCGCATGCTTCGCGAGGGCTGTCTCGACCACCTGGACCGCTCGCAGTCCCTCGCCGAAGTCCAGCGTCGCCTCGACACCTTCCTAGCCCGCCACTACCACTCGCAGCCGCACGCCTCGCTCATGGGGGACACACCCGGCCTCGTCTCCGAGACGCAATTGGCCGAGGCCCTCACCGTGCGGGCGCGCCGCCGCGTCTCCCGCGACGGCGTCGCCAGCCTCGACGGCCGTCTTTTCGAGGTGCGCCACGGCTTTCTCGCCGGCCGTCTGGTGAATGTCGCCAGCTGTCTCGTCGAGGCGCTGCCCGCTTCTGTCCGCGTCGAGCACGACGGCCGCTCCTACGAACTGCAGCCGCTCGACGTGCAGGCGAATGCCCGCGCCCACCGCGCACGCAACCCCCGTCCCGCCGGCCCCGTCCATTGCTTTCCACCCCACCGCCCCCGACCTGGAGTGAGTCCCCATGCCCCAGCAACTGCGCTCCGCCTTCGGCCTCGGCCACCTGCCCTTCACCAAGGAGATACCTGACGCCGAACTCTGGCTCCTTCCCTCGAAGGAGTCTGTCGTCACCGACGTCGTCGACGCCCTCGAGTCGCGCCAGTCCGTCCTGGTCGCTGGCGAGCCCGGCGTCGGCAAGACGTGCGTCCTGCGCGCCCTGCGCCATCGCCCCCCCGAAGGAGCGCTTCCGACTGACGTACTGCCACAACGGGACGCTCGGCCGCCGCGACTTCTACCGGCAGCTGTGCCTGGCGCTCGGGCTGCAGGCGAAGGCCACCGCAGCCGCCGTGTTCCACGCCGTCACCACGCAAGTGCATGAGCTCGCTGGTCGTGCCCGGGGCGCCGCCGGCCACCAGCACCTTGCCCGACGAAAGGACGGTGGCGCTGTGGTCGAATCGGGCCGTGGACATCCGCGCGGCGGAACTCCAGCTGGCGAGGGCCTGGCGCTCGGTGGCCACCTCGACCGCGGAGGAGGGCCCCGTCGGCTCCTGGTCGGAGTTCGGGCCGGGACCGCAGGCCGCGCTGGCAAGCAGCAACAAGATGGATGGGACGGTGGATGCAAAGGAACGCGTCATGGATTGCCCTTGGAGCGAAGCCCTGCCATGGCAGGAAGGTCCTTGCCATGTCCGGGCGTGACCAGGCCCGGCGGGAGCTCGGCCGTCACTACTGCCTCAGGGGCCCGCAGTGGGCCGCGCCGTCGCTCAGGTCCCCGGTACCACCGACTTTTCCAGCGACGACGGCAGCCGGAACGAAGCCTGCTTCCCCTCCCGCTCGGCGAGCACGATGAGCTTCATGGCGTCATCCGCGAATCTGCCGAGGATCTTCGCCACCGCCGCGTCGTGGTTCGGCACGTCCAGCTCGCGCAGCAGATCCGTCGACAGATCGAGCAGGCCGGTCAGGTTGCTCTGCGGCACGTTGAGCAAGTCCGCGCAGTGATCGCCGACGAGGAAGCGGATCTGCGTGGGCATGATGCCTCTGAGCGCGGTGAGATCGAAGGTGAAGAACTGGTTCATCATCTCGAGCAACGCTTCGGTGAGCGCGCGGCCCTCGGGTGATGGCGCCCACTGCCGGTCGCGGATCGCATCCATGAGCGCCTCGGCATCCGCGAGCGACGTGGGCATCAGTGACGGTTCAATGCCCATGAAGTGGCCAACCACCGTCCAGGCGTGGATCCACGCTTCCCCATCCGCGTCGCTCGCGTCGATCCCGTAGCGGCGAAGCGCGTCGAAGGTCAGCGCCGAGAACGTCATCAGCGTGCCGGCCATGTCTTCTTGGTTGATCGGCTTGCCGCGCACCGCCGAATTCCACGGCACGTCTTTGCGGCTGAGTATCAAATGCCGGATCGCCGCATGCATGAGCCGCACTCGCTGCGCCGCGCGGATGCCTTTGCCGCCCGGCGAAAACGCGCCTTCGTCGACCACGTCGAAGACGAACTGCGCCGTCTCGAAGATCCGCTGCCGGGTGTTGCGCTGCATCGCCTGCGTCTGCACCAGCACCGCTGCGCCGTCCGCCGCCGCATAGGCCTGCGGGAGCGCGGAGCAGAAGAGGCCCATCGTGATCTGCACGGGATAGGTGGCGAAGAGCTGCTGTGCCCTGGCAATCTTCTTCGCGTCCGCCCACGGCGGCAGCGCTGCGGTGCTCTCGAAGTAATCACGGAGCTTCGGCGGCATGCCCTCGGGGATCGGCGCGTCGTTGCGGAAGAGCTGCGCGAGGAGCTTCGTGACCGAGCATTCGGCTTCGGCGGAGTAGATCTCCGCGACCAACTCGTCGGCGAGCGGATCGGTCTCCTGCCGCATCGGATCGAGCACGGCGTCGGTCCAGCGCGACGGCCTCACCGAGGGCGCCGGCGCGTCGCCCAGGCGCGCGTAGTGAGCGAGCGCCTGGAGCGGCAGGTAGTTCGCCGCAGGCGCATAGGTATAGAACGCGTTGGGCGGGAGCGCGGTGGCCAGGTAGGTGCCATTCGGCCAGGTGCCGTCGGGCCGTTGCCGCGCGAGCAAGTAGGCGATCGCCTTCTGCACCGCCGCGGAGTCGCGCAAGCCCGCGTCGAGCAAGCCGAGCAGCACGAGCCCGGTCAGCGGCGCGGTGCTCGGGCCAATGCCAGCGCGCTTCGGCTCGGCGTAGCTGAGCACGCTCTCACCAAAGCCGCCGTCCTCGTTCTGGTGCGCGAGCGTCCAATCGATCGCGCGCTTCAAGAACCCAACGCCCGGCGGGTCGCCTGCCTTCGTCAGCGCGGAGATCACGTACGACGAGCCAGCGAGGAAGTTCACCACCCAGCGCCCCCACCACGGCCCGAAGTCGCACTGCTGTTCGCGCAGAAAGCCGATTGCCTTCTGCACGGCCGGCGCGCTCGGCGTGTCGCCCGTCGACAGCAGCGCATCGATCGCGCGCGCGCTGAGATCTTCGGTCGAAGGATCGCCGAGCACCACCGGCGGATACAAGAAGACGTCGATGAGCTCGCACGGCTTCGTTATCGGCGGAAGCGTGAACGGCTGCCGCATCGCCGGGCCCGGCGCCTTGCTCGGAAGCCCCCACGCGAAGCCGCCCCAGCCGCCGTCCGGGTTCTGCATGTCCAGCATCCACCGCCGGCCGTCGGCGATGGCGGTGCGCACCCTTGCGGCGAGCGCCGGCGGAAGACCCTCGACGATGCGACCGAGCGCGGAGAGCACCACCGCGGTGTCGTCCGGATCCGGCATGAGCGGGTTGCCGTCTTCGAACGCCCAGCCACCGGTGAGCACCGCGCCGGACTTGCGGTTGTTCCACCGTGGTTGCGGCACGCGCGCCTGCGTCGCCAAGAGGTACTCGACCGCGCGCTGGAGCTCCGGCGCATCGCGTGGCACACCAGCCTCGGTCAGCACGCGCGCGTGATAGGCGGTGGTCCAGACGTCGCTCGGGAAGATATCGAAGTGCATGCCGCTCGCGTCGCGGATGCGGCGGCTCAGCAGGAACGACGCGGCGCGCGCAGCCCCGTCCCGATCCTCGGAGCGACCGGTCGCGTGCAAGGTTGCGCCGAAGAGCGCGGTGGCGATCGTCACGCCGTTGAAGCTGCCGTTGTCGTTCTGAAAGGTCTTGATGATAGAGGACGCGCGCGGACAGGAGAGGCGCGTGAGCACGTCCCACTCACCGCGGAGCCGCCGCGACAGGATCGCCATGCTCATCGCGCCGAGCACCACGCTGTAGGTGAGCTTGCTGAACGCGAAGTCGACGGCGTGACACGAGAGCACCCACACGAGCGGGGGCTGAGGCAGACGCTTCGCATCGAGGCGGCCGGCCATGGCCAGGTAGAACGCGGACACGTCGCCCGAGCTCGCGAGCTCCACCACCGTATCGAAGCCTCCGTGCGCGTCGATGTACGCGCGGGCCTTCGCGGCGGCGGCCTGCGCTTTCGGATCGCTCGAGAGCTGCAGCGCGGCCCATGCGCAGGCGGTGGCGCCGAGATCGCCGCGCGTCGCGTACGGCCACCCGCCGAAGGAGCCGTCCTTGCGTTGTTGGTTCTTCAGCCAGCGTGCTCCTTCGGCGGCGTCTTCCGAGGAGAGCCGCTGCATGTAGGAGAGCGCGATCAACGCCTGCGCCGTGCAAGACGGGCCGAGTTCGCACACACCGTCCCACGCGCCGTTCGCCTTCTGCGAGCGCAAGATCGCCGCCCGCCCGCGCGCGATCGCATCATCGATGGACTTTTGGGGTGAAACAGACACTTCCGTTTTTCGGCCTGGCTCGTTCATGGGCAGATGAGGACGAAGACGAGGGTCTTGAAGGGTATACCTTTCGTGCTAGCGGGAGGGAGAGCGGAATTGCTTTTGTATGTCAAAACAAGGCGACTCGCCCTCGCCGCCGTCCTGGGAAGAACAACTCCGCAAAGTCCAGGCCGAAGGCCTCAAAGGTGCCCGCGGGCGGCGATACGAACCTCGAGCGCGACGCCGACGACGATCTGCCGGCTCTTGCGGTGGCGCTGCACGAGATGCAGCCGATGACTCCTGCCGGCCTTCGCGTCGCGCCCCACCTCGACCAGCAGCCCGAGTGATCGTCGGAGGCCACTCCCGGAATTCGTGCGGGAGTCCGTCGGCACGCCAGGACTCGAGGTGATCTCAGAATTGCCTCGTTCGTCTTCTGCCCCAGGTTCAAGGGTCCAGCAGCACAAGACGGGCACAGTAGGTCAAAGTGGGCGCGCACTCGCACCGCTGGCTTCACGTCGCGCCAGTGTTCCCGATGAACAGGCTTTCAAGGTAGACCGGACAGCATCACCAACGTCCACGCAGCCACGGGTCGCGTGAGGCTGTTCAACCGGGAGAAGCAGCGATGCAGTCACAGGTGAGAACGAGTGTACGAGCGTGGTGCCCCAGACCGCTCTTCGTCGTGTGCGCAGTCAGCTCCCTCGTCGTGGGCTGCTCGATGCCGTCGACGCCGGAGCCCGCGGAGCTCGCAGTCTCCCGCGCGGGCGCGGTCGTTCAAGACGCCAACTTCGCCGACTCCGTCTTCGTCAGTGGCCTCCAGGGGCCCACCACCATGACCTTCGCGCCCGACGGGCGCCTGTTCGTCTCGGAGAAGAACGGCTCGCTCCGCATCGTCGAGAACGGCCGGCTCCTGCCGACTCCGTTCGTGACGCTCGCCGTGGACAATGACAACGAGCGTGGGCTGATGGGCGTCGCGTTCGACCCCAACTTCGCCAGCAACCATTATCTGTATGTCTATTACACGTCGATCGACGGCAGCATTCACAATCGGGTCAGCCGCTTCACCGCCAATGGCAATGTGGCGGTTCCCGGAAGCGAGCTGGTGCTCGCCGACCTTCCGACGCTCGACGCCGCCAACCACAACGGCGGCGCGGTTCGCTTCGGACTCGACGGCAAGCTCTACGTTTCGGCCGGCGACAACGCGGTCTCCTCCAACTCGCAGAGCCTGAACACGCCACTCGGAAAGCTGCTGCGCTTCAACCCGGACGGCAGCATTCCCACGGACAATCCGTTCTACGCGACCGCCACCGGGCTCGCCAAGGCGACCTGGGCGATGGGGCTGCGCAACCCCTTCACCTTCGACGTCCAGCCCGGCACGGGGACCCTGTTCATCAACGACGTGGGAGAAGGCGGCTGGGAGGAGATCAACCGCGGCCAGGCCGGTGCCAACTACGGCTGGCCAATGACTGAAGGCTATTTCACGAACCGCCCGGGGCTCACGCAGCCGTTCTTCGCGTACCCGCATGGCTCCGGCACGGCTGCCGGCAACTGCATCGCCGGCGGTGCCTTCTACAACCCACCGATTCCCGCGTTTCCCAGCGCGTACGTCGGTCAATACTTCTACGCGGACTACACCAACAATTGGATCTCACGCATCGACCCGAGCTCCGGCGCAACCTCGCTGTTCGCGACGGCCGCCCCGGGGCCCGTGGACCTCGATGTGGGGCCCGACGGCGCGCTCTACTATCTGGCGCGCGGCGCGGGCCAGGTGGGTCGCATCGCCTACACGGCTTCACTGCCGCCGAGCATCGCGCAGCAACCGGCGAGCACGTTGGTCTCGGTCGGCACTCCGGCGACCTTCACCGTGTCCGCGAGCGGCGAGCCGCCCCTCACCTATCGGTGGCAGCGGAACGGCGTGGACATCGCTGGCGCAACCTCGCCGAGCTACGTGCTGAACGCCGCGCAGCTCGCCGACAGCGGCGCGCGCTTCCGAGTGGTCGTGACCAACGGGCTGGGCTCGACCACCAGCGCCGAGGCGGTGCTG
Source organism: Pyxidicoccus xibeiensis (assembly GCF_024198175.1). Lineage (NCBI taxonomy): Bacteria > Pseudomonadati > Myxococcota > Myxococcia > Myxococcales > Myxococcaceae > Pyxidicoccus > Pyxidicoccus xibeiensis. The sequence continues at coordinate 349,268 of NZ_JAJVKV010000008.1, read as the reverse complement.
ACGGTGACGTCCAACAAACCGCCGGTGGCCACGATTGCGACGCCGGGCGCGGGCGCGACCTACACCGCGGCCACCAACCTGGTGTTCTCCGGCTCGGCCAGTGACGTGGAGGATGGCGCGCTGCCGCCGAGCTCGATGACCTGGAACATCACCTTCCATCACGACACCCACACGCATCCCGCCATGTCCGACACCACGGGCATCGCGAGCGGGAGCTGGCCCATCCCGAGCGTCGGCGAGAGCTCGGCCAACGTCTGGTATCGCTTGCGGCTCACGGTGCGCGACTCGATCGGCCTCACCCACACGACGTATCGCGACGTCCTTCCGGTCACAGTACCGCTCAGGGTGACGAGCCTGCCGAGCGGGCTGCAGGTGATGATGGATGGGCAGCCCTTCGCCGCGCCGCACGACACGACCGGCGTGGTCGGAGTCATCCGCTCGGTGGGCGTCAACTCGCCGCAGTACGCGAACGGACGATTCTGGGCGTTCTCGTCGTGGTCGGACGGCGGCGCCCAGTCGCATAACTTCACCACGCCTGGCAGCGCGGCCACCTACACGGCCACGTTCGTCGAGACCTCGGGCGGGAGCTGCTACCGGATTCAAAGCGAGCGCAGCGACAAGTGGCTCACCGTCGACACCGCCGGCAAGGTCGTCGCCGGCAGCACGACACAGGCAGGAGGGCAGATCTTCCAGCTCGTTCCGAACGGCACCCGGTACAAGCTCAAGGGCTCGGGCGACGCCTTCCTGGCAGTGGTGACCAACCAGCTCGCGATGAGCGCCAGCTTCGCCAGCGGGGAGTCGTTCACCCAGCTTCCCTGCGGGTATGGCGGGCGCAATCGCGTCGGCTTCCAGGCTTCAGCGGGGAGCGCGCCCCACTGGAAGGAGACCACGTCGGGCGGGCCCATCCAGAGCGGTGACGGCGGCAATGGCGGCGCCTGCAACCCGAACGATGCCGGCGCCTGGGAGGGCTTCTACCTCGAACCGGCAATCTGTCCGGATGGCACCACCGGCCCCGTGTGCGGCAACGGCACCGTCGAGAGCGGCGAGCAATGCGACGATGGCAACACCCAGTCGGGCGATGGCTGCGATGCGACGTGCCATACCGAGACCAGCGGCGCGGGCTGCTTCCGCATCCAGAGCGAGCGCAGCGACAAGTGGCTCACCGTCGACGGCGCTGGCAAGGTGGCCGCCATCAGCACGACGCAGACCGGTGGTGAAGTCTTCGAGCTCGTCACGAGCGGCGCGCGCTACAAGCTCAAGGGAGCGAGCGGCGCGTACCTGGCGGTGGTCGCGGACCAGCTCACCGTGAGCGCCACGCTCAACACGGCGGAGCCGTTCACCCGCTACGACTGCGGCACCTACGGCGGCCGCAATCGCTATGGCTTCGAATCGTCGACGGGCACCGCGCGCAACTGGAAGGAGGTCACCCTCGGCACTCCCATCCAGAGCGGAAATGGCGGCAACGGGGGCATCTGCAATCCCACGGACGGAGGCGCGTGGGAAGCCTTCTACCTCGAGCCCGCGACCTGCCCGGCGGCGGGACGCTGAGGACCTGAGCCTCCGCGGCGGACGCCGAGAGGAGGTACTTTCGCTGCGTTCACGGCCGGATGCCGGTGAGCGCGAGGCGCAGCACGCGGCGCGCGGCGCGCGGATCGCCTTCGTTGGCGACGGCGATCGCGTTCGCCAGCATCATCAGGTCCTCCGCTGTGGCGCGGGCGTGAATCGCGCCCACCGCTGACGCCCGCGCCACCAGCACGTTCAACACGTCGAGCAGCATGTCGGTGCAGCAGATTTCTTCGGCCGAGAGGCCATCCGGGCCGGTCAGCAGAGCCGCGGCAAGCCCGCGGTGGGTCGCCGTGTAGACCGTCAATTCCTCGAGCCAGGCCGCCAACTCGGCGGAGGAATCCTCGCCCGGTTGCGCGGCGGCCCGCGCACAGAGCTGCGCGACACCATCGCGGAATACCGCCTCCAACAGCGCCTGCCGCGACGGGAAGTGCCGGTGCAGGGTCGCCGAGCCGACCCCCGCCCGCCGCGCGATCTCCTCGAGCGACACCTGCGCGCCATCCCTGCCGACCAGCTCCGCGGCGGCCGCGACAATCCGCTCCCGGTTGCGTTGCCCGTCCGCTCGCAACGGCTTCACATGCTCCACGGCGATCTTCTCCTCACGAGAACCTTACTTGACAAACGGGGTACCCCTCCATATTTGACCACGACACTAAACGGTGGGGTCCCCCACTTATGAGAGGAGCTGCCATGAGCAGCAACGATTCCGTTCTCGTCACCGCCGCCACAGGGCGACAGGGCGGCGCCACCGCCCGGGCGCTGCTGGCCGAAGGCAGCACTTCGGTGCGCGTGATGGTGCGCAATCCGGAGGCGCCCAACGCCAGGGCCCTCGCGGCGGCTGGCGCCGAGGTGGTCGTCGGGGACCTCGACGATCCGGCGTCGTTGCGCGCCGCCTGCGCCGGGGCTCGGGCGGTCTTCTCGATGCAGTCCCCCATCGTCTCAGCCACCGGTGTCGACTACAGCAAGGAGCGCCAGCAAGGGAGGAACCTCGTCGAGGCCGCGCTTGCCGAGGGCGTCGGGACGTTCGTGCACACCGCGACGTCGGGCGTCGGAGACCACCGCAACGTCGAGGGCTGGGCGGAGGGGCGCTGGAAGTCGCACGAGGAGTATTGGGAGAACAAGCTCGCCACCTGTGACCTCGTACGCAGCGCGGGCTTCCAGCACTGGACCCTCATCCTGCCCGCCACTTTCATGGATCATCCCATGTTGGAGCCCGCCGGCTCCGTCGACGGGCGCCGGTTGACCACGGTGATCAGGATCGATCAGCCCATCGCGTTGGTCGCGCCAGAGGACATCGGCAAGGCGGCCGCGGCGGCGATCCGTGCTCCTGCGACGTTCAACGGTGTGACGCTGCAGCTCGCAGGTGACGTGCTCACGCTTCCTCAGGTCGCCGAGGTCCTCTCGCGCCTCGACGGCAAGGAGTACGTCGTCCAGTCCGGCACGGTCGACGAGGCCGTCGCGGCCGGCCTGCATCCCGGCGTGGCGCAGGGCATGACGTACATGAACGTCGCCCCGGTGCTGGCACGGCCCGAGATCGCGCGTTCCTACGGCCTTTCGCCCATGAGCTTCGACACCTGGGTGCGCCAGCGGCGCGGGATGAACTGACAGCGGGACGAACTGCTCATGGAGCTGGCGGGAACCGGCGCGGCGGCGGCCAGCCCCCCACTCACGCCGCGCGCGAGGCCCTCATCCGTCCCGCCACGAGGTGCCACACGGTGAGCCCCGCCACGCCGGTGACGAAGAGGCCCAGGTACAGGCTGCCGAGCCGCGGGAAGCTCGTGGTGGTGAAGTTGGCGATCTGCTTCGAGCCCAGCAGCGCGGGCATGAACGGCGGCACCTTCACCGGAGCCGTGGGCGCCAGGTCATGCCCGAAGACGTACAGCTTGTACGCGAAGCGCCCGAGCCCGAAGAGCGCCACGTAGTTCGTCACGACGGCGAGGTCCACCAGCGCGCGCACGTTGCCAATCGCCGCCACCCGCAGCGCCATCAAGGCCAGGGCGCCCACGGCGAACGGCAGCCAGTCCAGGTCCGACAGCGCGGCCCGGTCAATCGGTCGCATGCCGATGTAGTGGTTGAGGGTGTTGATCTCCTGGATGTGCTGCCCGTCATCGCCGCCCTCCAGCTTGTAGGCCCAGATGTCCATGAAGAGGCCAGAGGGGTACTGCGGGGCCAGCAGGTGGATCTGCCACAGGGGCGCGGTGAACGTGAGCAGCAGCGGCACCACCAGCACCGCGAGCACCATGCGGCTCGCGCCGAAGAGGGGCCGGTCGAGGAAGTCGTAGAACCTGCGCGGCGCGTGCTTCATCGCGAGCCTCCATGCACCTTTCAGACGAGGTCCCCGCGCCGGAAGCTGCGCAGCGCGAGCGCCCAGGCCCCTGCTCCCACGAGCACGGGCCAGAGCATGCCCACCGCGAAGAGCACGGTGCCGCCGAGGCGATGGGCGAGAAAGAAGCCAACGGGCCCGAGCACCCCCAGGTCCGGCGAGGCCCCCGACAGCAGCGCCATGCGCGCGGCCTGCACCGGGTTGAGCGCGGCCAGCAGGAACACCGTCTGGGGGTTGAGCCGCCACTGGAGCATCAGCCCCACGAGGCCGAAGTCGATGAGCGCCACGCCCAGGGCCCACAGCAGCAGCAGCCAGATCATCGCGCGGGCCTGGCTGCGCACCAGCGTGCTCACGGCCATGCCCAGCCCCACGAAGGCCGCCAGCAGCGCCGCGCTCACGCCCATCGCACGCGCCAGGAACCCCCACGGCACCACCTGTCCGAAGGCCAGACTGCCCACGACGGCCATGCCCACCATCAGCACCACGAGCGGCACCACCAGCACGCCGTAGCGCACCAGCGTCACCGCCGCGAAGAAGGTGCTCCGGCGCAACGGCTGACTGAAGAACAGCTCCAGCGAGCCATCCTCGCGCGCCCGGTTCACCACCTGCCCTGTCGCGGTGAGCGCGAGCAGCGGGAGCAGCAGCACCAGCGCATGGCAGAACGACAGCAGCACCCGGCCCATGCCGGCGAACCCCAGCAGCGTGGACTCGCGCAGCCCCACCAGCACGAAGGCCCCGGCCAGCAGCGCGTAGATGACGCCGCAGAACACCAGCCAGCGCGAGCGCAGCACCTCCGCCAGGTCCAACCGCGCCACCGCGAGCAGCTCTCGTCCGAGCGTCATCGCCGCCCCTCCTCGCCGTGGCGGCCATGCAGCTTCGCGAGCACCTCGGCCAGAGGCATCACCCCCGGCGTCCCCACCTCCACGGCGCCCAGCCCGTAGCCCATGGGCGTGGGGCTCGCGGGCACGAAGCCCGTCCGCTCGCGCGGCAGCCACCGCGCCTCGCGGGAGTGGTGGAACCACGCGGCATGCACGTCCAGGGGCCTTTCGGCCTCGTAGCGCAGCAGGCAGCCCGGGTCATCGAAGTGGAGCACCCGCCCATCCGCGAGCTGGAGCTGCGCGGCGAAGGAGGGCTCCCCCACGTGCATGCGGCAGTGCGCGCAGGCCTCGCGGTCCCACAGCACCTCCACGGGCCCGTCAGGCAACCGCTCCGTCCACGCGAGCGCGGCGCCCAGGCCGCCCACCATCACCAGCACGCCCACCAGGGGCGCCAGCCACTTCCTAACGACGCTCGCTGCCACGAGGCACCTCCACCGTCTCCAGGTCGCGCACGAGCAGGTTTTGCAGCCCGGCCCCCAGCTCGCGCGTCACCTCCGGAAGCAGTTGCAACTTCTCTGCCTGGGACACGGTGCGCACCCACCAGCCCTGGAGGCCCGTGCGGAAGCCTCGCGCCTCCAGCCACGCGCCCCCATCGGCCGAGCCGACGGACACCTCCACCACGCTGACGCCCCGGCCCGCGAGGAAGTCCGCCGCGGCGCCGTCATACGCCACGCGGCCGTCTTCCAAGGCGACGACATGCTCTGCCAGGTGCCGCAGCTCCTCCAGCCGGTGCGAGCACAGCAGGAGCGTGGTGCCCGGCGCCACCTCCTCGCACAGCCGGAAGAAGTGCTCGCGCGCCCGCGCATCGAGGCTCGCGGTGGGCTCGTCCAGGACGAGCAGCGACGCCTCCGAGGCCAGCGCCAGGGCAATCAGCAGCTTCTGCTTCATGCCTCCGGACAGCGCGCGGAAGGGCCGGGCGCGCACGCTTTGCACGTCCAGTTCCAGGCGCGCGGCCACGTGCGCGACGGCTTCCGCGGACAGCCCGCGCGTGAGGGTCACCATGCCGATGATGTCCTCCACCGGCGCGGCGAGCTGCGGCGCCACCTGCGGCACGTAGGCGAGCCGGCGCGCGACCTCCACCCTGTCCGCGAAGGGCGAGCGCCCGTCCAGCAGCACCTTCCCGTCGCATGCCACCAGCCCCAGCAGGGAGCGGATGAGGGTGGACTTGCCGCTGCCGTTGGGGCCGATGAGCGCCACGCGCCGGCCGGCGGGCACCGAGAGGGACACCCCGCGCAGCACCTCCGTGCGCCCGAAGTGCTTGCGGACCTGCTCCAGCTCAACGCGCATCGGCGTTCTCCTCGAGGTTCAGGGCAGACATCCGGGGCGCCGCGTCGCGCAGCACCGGGCGGGGCGCGAACAGGGGCAGCAGCTCGCCCGCCGCGCGGAGGAGCCCGAGCGTGGGCGAGCCCCGGAAGAAGGACAGGTCCGGGTAGCGGGCCACCAGGTCGCTCGACAGGCTGCGCAGCTCGTAGGGCACGTCACCCACGCCGTCGCCGTCCAGGTCGTAGCCCGCGTAGTCATCGAAGTCGTTGCCGTGCCACGCCACCCCGAGCGCGTCGCCGCCGCCCTCCACCTGCACGGGGGCATGGTTGTCCCGGAAGCTGTTGGCGCGGAAGCTGTTGCGCTGCTCGCTGCTGTGGAAGATGACGCCCACGTCCCCGAGCCGGAAGACGTTGCGCTCGAAGAGGTTCGAGTCCTCCGCCTGCAGCGGCGAGGTGTCCAGGTACAGGCCCACCGTGTTGCGGACGAAGCGGTTGTCGAGCACGGTGATGTTGCCGCTCTCCTTCAGCCCCAGGCCCATGCCGGCCGCCCCCGTGGCATCCGCGAGCACGTTGCGGCGCAGGGTGATGTTGCGGCTGTACATGACGAAGATGCCCACCTCGTTGCCGACGTAGTGGTTGTCCTCCACCACGTTGTCGTGGCTGTACATGAAGTGGGTGCCGTAGCGGCCGGCGGTCACCGTGTTGCGGCGCAGCTGATTGCGGCTGGAGTACCAGACGACGACGTCGCGGCTGTCCTCGACGCGGTTGTCCTCCACCACGGAGTCGCGCGTCTCCCAGAGCCGGATGCCGTCGCCCCGCATGCCCAGCGCGGCGCCCCCGGTGCCCACCACGTGATTGCCCCGGAGGATGGCGCCGTGGGCCTTCTCCACGAGAATCCCGAAGACGGAGTTGCGCACGGTGAGGCCCTCCACCGCCGTCCGGTCCCCCCGGACGAGCACCGCGGCATCCAGCGTGTCGAAGCGGCCCCCACTGCCATCGACCGTGAGGCCCAGCACCCGCGCGCCCTCCCCCTCCAGCCTTACGGTGGTGCCGTCCCCTGACGAGCGCACCACCGTGTCACGGTGCCCCCACACCGTGACGCCCGCCGGGATTCGCAGGGGCCCGCTGAAGTCCCCAGAACCGAGGCACAGCGACGCTCCGGCGCGCGCGGCGTCCAGCATCGGCTGGAGCGAACTTCCCGCCTCCACCTCCCGGCACCCCTCCGGCCGCGCGGGCGCGGAAGGGGCTGACCCGGCGGCCACCGGCGCCTCCCCCGGACGGGCGCAGCCCGCGAGCACGAGGCCACCGAGGAGCAGACCGACAGAGAGGGGCGAGCGAGGCATGGCGCGTGCTCCTACTTCGGCTCGACGAGGAAGTAGCCTGCCATCTCCAGGTGCAGCGCCGAGCAGAACTCGGTGCAGTACATGGGGTAGACGCCCGGCTTGTCCGCCACGAAGGTGACGTTGGCGTGCTTGCCCGGCTCCAGGCTCACGTGGATGTTCTGCGAGCCGACGGTGAAGCCGTGCGTGGCGTCCTTGGCCTGCTCGATGTTGGTGATGTGCAGGTGCACGGTGTCGCCCTGCTTCACGCGGATGATGTCCGGGGTGAAGTGGCTGCGCACCGCCGTCATGTAGACGTGCACCCCGTCCGGCTTGCGCTCAATCCGCTCCTTGCCGCCCTCCACCGCGAACGGGTCCTTCTCGTGGGTGAGCGCGTTCATGCCCGCCGGCTTGTAGATTTCGACGGGCTTTATCTTGTCCGCCTTGATCATCTGCGCGTAGTGCGGCTCGCCGAGCGGAATGGGCGCGTCGTAGAGCATCTGCATCTTCGGGCCCACCGGGTCGATGAGCTGGAAGTTCTGCGGCAGCAGCGGGCCCACCGGCGCGAAGCGGTCGATGGCCCACTTGTTCATCGCGACGAGGAACCGGCCGTCCGGACTGACGGTGTCGCCCTCGGCCGCCACGAGGTGGCCGATGTTGTAGTGCGTGGAGAGCTTGTCCACGAGCTTCAGGTCCTTGAGCGACCACTTGGCGACCTTCGACTCGATGAAGACCGAGGTGTACGCGAAGCCCTCGTTGTCGAACTGGGTGTGCAGGGGCCCGAGCCCGATTTCACACTGCCCGCGGATGGCCTCCTGGAACGGGAGGATGGGCACGCCATACGGGTCCTTGCCCACGAAGGTGTTCGCCGCGATGAGGGCCTTTATCTTCTCGAAGCTGAAGACGGTGGCGTGCGTGTCCAGCTTGCCACCGACGACGATGTCCTTCCCGTCCGGCGTCACGTCCACGCCGTGCGGGCTCTTGGGCTCGGGCACGAAGTGGAGCAGGCCCTCGGCTACCGCCGTCTCCAGCGCAATGACGCGCATGCCGGCAATCACCTTCGTCCTGCCCGCCTTCACCACCTGCTCCGCCTTCTTCCAGTTGATGACGTGCAGGTAGTCCATGTCGTTCTGCGACACGCCGGACTCGAGCGGAGGGTTGCCCTCCAGGTTTCCACCGTAGGCGCGCTCGGTGTTGATGGAGTTGATGAAGACGTAGCCGTCACTCACCAGCTTCCCGGCGTCCGCCAGGTCCTGCATGTACGGCGGCAGCTCCATCGCCCAGGACTCCTCGGGGACGATGCGGCCCCGGGCGCGGTCGAACTTCCAGAAGATGGTGGCGCCCCGGTACTCGTCGTTGAACTTCGTCACGTCCGCGTACCTGCCGCCCAGGGGCGCGGGGTACTGGCTCGTCTCGATGACGTAGTCGGTGTCGGGCGTGACGAAGGTGGAGCCGTGCTCGCTCTCGATCAGCTCGCTGGCGACAATCTGCGTGGTGGCGAAGTCCCTGAGCGAGACGACGGCGACGCGCGGGTTGGCCTTGTCGTTGACGAAGAGGTACTGGCCGTCGTACTCGCCCGCGCTCTCGGAGAGCGCCGGGTGGTGCATGTCACCCCAGGTGAGCATCTTCCCGTCGCGGCTGCCCTGCTTGAGCAGCTCCATCGTCTGGTCCCCATACCCGTAGCCCTGCCACGGCTCGGGCGTGAAGACGCCGATGTATTTGAGGATGCGCATGCTCGGCACCCCGATGACGATGAGGTTGCCGCCGTGGCCTCCCGAGGCGAAGAGGTAGTACTCGTCGTGCTTGCCCGAGGGCGTGTACGTCTTCAGCGCGGCGACGACGTCCGCCTCGTTGAGCCCGCGCTTCTGCATCAGCTCCGCCAGCGAGCTGCCGCCCCCGAGCGCCGAGGCCCCGGCGGTCGCGGCGCCTTCCGGGCCCGTTTCACGGGTGCACGCGAGCGCCAGGGGTAGCAACGCCGACGCGGCCCATCTCCACCACTTCCTGCCTGATGTCATGACAGTCCTCTCCTGTTCACCGCCGCCCGGGAGAGGGCCGCGGCACCGTGCGTACGTCGAAGCCGTGTCTTCGGGAGCGGGGCGCCTACTTCGCCTCTGCGAGGGTGCGGATGTGCTGGCGCAGGCCCTTCAGCACGGGCTTGTCCGCCAGGTCCGGGTTGGGCGGCATCGCGGGGCTGCGGCCCACCGCACCGCCGCCGTAGGCGATGATTCGCTCGAGGTGCTCGTCACTCACCTGCCCCTGCCAGGCCTTGTCCTGGAGGTTGCGCGGTGGCGGCGTGAGGCCGGCGGACGCGGGGCCGTCCCCTGCCCCTCGCGGGCCGTGGCACGGGGTGCAGCGGTTGGCGAAGACGCTCTCGGCCTCCGCGAGGACGGCCGGCGTCACCTCCGCGCCTCCGGCCGCGAGGGCCTGCACCGAGGGCGCGCTCGCGGCCGGCGCCTCCTGCTTCTCCGTGCACCCCGCCGTGAAGAGCACACCCGCGGCCAGCGCCGCGACCCACCTCGTCTTCGCGTGACTGTCATCCATGAAAGGCCTCTCCGGAAAAGGTCCGTCCCCGCCGCCACCCACTGCGAGGCCCGTGCCAGGGCGCTCGAAGGCGGCCTCTCCTGGGAGGCACCCATGAAACATGCATCTTAAGTGCAACTTTTTCGCGCCCGGCTGGTCATGAGCGCAGCGCATGCATGCTGGAGGGGCCGCGCGGCCCCGAGCGTGAAGCCGAGGCAGGCGAGCACGATGCCGCCTCCGCCCGCCGCGGCGAGCAGGAGACCGGGCCGCACCAGCGCCGGCAGCCCGAGTCCCGCGAGGCTCGTGAGCGCCAGCCCCGTGCTCATCCCCGCGAGGCCCAGGTGGTGCAGCGTGAGGGCGGGCGACAGGCTCCGGCCGAGCCTCGGCAGCACCAGCAGCAGCAGCCCGCCGGTGATGACGCCGAGCAGCACCACATGGAGGAAGAGGATGGTGGGGTGGCGCGCGCGCACCGCCCACGCGGCGAGGCCGAGCGCGCCCGCGCCCTCCATGCCCAGCTTGAGGACGAACCACACGGCCAGCCAGCGCAGGCCCCCGCGCACGGTGCGTCCGGCGCCCTCGGCGGCCCGCCAGAGGTTCCACGCCCACAGCGCGCCCGGATAGAGCAGGACGAGGGCCGCCGCGCGCGCCACGAGGCCCAGCCCCCCCGAAGCCCCGCCCTCCACCCCGAGGGGAAAGGTGAGCCACGCGAGCGGCGCCATGACGCACAGCTGCCGCCGCAGCCGCGCCTCGTCGAAGCGCGCGCCCAGGCGGGGCGCCTCGGCGACGAGCAGGCCCATGAGGCAGAAGAGGAAGAAGCCCGCGAAGCAGTGGAGGAAGGCGAACACGGCGAGCCGCCCTCCCTGCGGTCCTCCCACCTTCGCCACCATCAGCCCCACCCGCGCCAGCGCCGCGGCCACCGCGAGCACGAGGTAGACGACGCCCACGCGCAGGAAGGCCACGTCCACGCCCTGGCGGCCCCTCGCGCGGCGCCACCACAGGGCCGCGGCGGCCAGCCACACGCCCAGCGCGACGGAGGAGATGATGATGGAGGCCCGCGAATAGCCCCCTTCGAGGAAGGAGAGGAAGCTGGCGAGCGAGATGGCGGCGATGCTCCACAGCACGGCGGAGACCGCGCGCCCCCGGGCGCCGACGCGCTCGAAGGCCAGGACGAAGACGGCCAGCCCCACCCACCCGAAGTAGAGCGTGTGCGAGTGCGCGTGGAGCGCATGCGAGAAGTCCAGGCCCGCCACCCGCTGCACGAAGGCCACGCGCAGCAGGAGGCCGAGGGCCGTGGCCAGCAGGTAGAAGCCGAGGGCGAGCCGGAGGAAGCGGTTCATGCCCCTCCCCGGTGCAAGCTCCAGCCCACCTGCTCCGGCTCCCTCTAAAGATGCATTAAAAATGCATCTTTTGCGCGAACCGGACGCCGGACGCATCCCATGCAGGGCCGGGGCGGGAGTCTCCGAGGGAGCGCGGGTTGGAACGGCGGTTGCTCTACGCCCTTCCATCAAGAAGTCCCCGCTCGGAGAATTCGCATGCGCCACAAGAAACTCTGGCTCGCGCTCGCGGCCGTTTTCGTCCTCTGCTTCCTCGTCCTGGGCGCAGGAGGCGTCCACATCCAGCGCGAGAAGCCGCCCATCCCCTCGAAGGTCCTCACCACGGACGGCCGCCTCCTCTTCGACGGCGAGGCCATCCTCCGTGGGCAGAACGCGTGGCAGTCCATCGGTGGCCAGCAGGTGGGCTCGGTGTGGGGCCACGGCGCCTACACCGCGCCGGACTGGAGCGCGGACTGGCTGCACCGCGAGAGCGTCTTCCTGCTCGACACCTGGGCCCGCGCCGAGGGTGCCCCGGACTACGCGAGCGCCTCGGCCGAGCGGCAGGGGGCCCTGCGCGCGCGGCTCACGGGGATGATGCGCACCAACACCCATGACGCGAAGGCGGACACCGTCACGATAGAGCCCCTGCGCGCCGAGGCGTTCATCTCCAACGCGGCGCACTACTCGGACGTCTTCAGCAACGGCCGGCACGCCTACGCCATCCCCGCGGGCGCGCTCAGTGACCCGGCGAAGCTGGCGGACCTCAATGCCTTCTTCTGGTGGACGAGCTGGGCGGCCTCGACGAACCGGCCCGGGCAGAGCATCAGCTACACGCAGAACTGGCCGCACGAGCCCCTGGTGGGCAACGTGCCCACGCCGGGCTCCACCATGTGGAGCATCGCGTCGGTGGTGCTGCTGCTGGCCGGCATCGGCGCGCTCGTCTGGTACATGAGCCGCCGTCCCGAGGAGCCCGAGGAGGCCCCGCCCGCCAGGGACCCGTTCGCCGGCATGAAGCTCACGCCGAGCCAGCGCGCCACGGGCAAGTACTTCCTCGTGGTGGTGGCGCTCTTCCTCGCGCAGATTGTCCTGGGCATCCTCACGGCGCACTTCGGCGTGGAGGGGGATGGCTTCTACGGCATCCCGCTCGCGAAGTACCTGCCCTACGCGGTGACGCGCAGTTGGCACACACAGGTGGGCATCTTCTGGATTGCGACGGCCTGGCTGGCCACGGGCCTCTTCGTGGGACCGGCGGTGAGCGGCGTGGAGCCGAAGCACCAGAAGCTCGGCGTGAACTTCCTCTTCATCTGCCTGCTCATCATCGTGGTGGGCGCGCTCTTCGGGCAGTGGGCCTCCATCCAGCACAAGCTCGGCGAGGACACCTGGTACTGGTTCGGCCACCAGGGCTGGGAGTACGTGGACCTCGGCCGCTTCTGGCAGGCGTTCCTCTTCGTGGGGCTCTTCGTGTGGCTCTTCCTCACGGCCCGCGCCATCCTCCCCGCCCTCAAGAAGCCCACCGAGGGACGCCCGCTGACGGTGCTCTTCGTCATCTCCTCGGTGGCCATTGCCGCCTTCTACGGCGCGGGGCTGATGTACGGGCAGCGCAGCCACATGAGCATGGTGGAGTACTGGCGCTGGTGGGTGGTGCACCTGTGGGTGGAGGGCTTCTTCGAGGTGTTCGCCACGGTGGTGATGGCGTTCCTCTTCACCCGGCTGGGCGTCATCTCCGCGCGGGTGGCCACGCCGGCGGTGCTCTTCGCCACCATCATCTTCCTGGCGGGTGGCATCGTCGGCACCTTCCACCACCTGTACTTCTCGGGCTCGCCGGTGTCTGCGCTGGCGCTCGGCTCGGTGTTCAGCGCGCTGGAGGTGGTGCCGCTGGTGTTGGTGGGCCGCGAGGTGTGGAGCCACATCCGCCTCTCGCGCCTGCAGGGGTGGATGGCACAGTACCGCTGGCCCATCCTCTTCTTCATCGCGGTGGCCTTCTGGAACCTCGTGGGCGCGGGCCTCTTCGGCTTCCTCATCAACCCGCCGATTGCCCTCTACTTCATGCAGGGCCTCAACCTGACGCCGCTGCACGGCCACACCGCCCTCTTCGGCGTGTACGGCATGCTGGGCATTGCCCTGATGCTCTTCTCGCTGCGGATGATGGCGCCCGGGCAGCGGTGGAAGACGAAGCCGCTGGCCTGGGCCTTCTGGTGCATCAACGGCGGCCTGCTGGCGATGGCGGTGATGTCCCTGCTGCCCATTGGCGTGCTCCAGACGATGGCGGCCATCGAGCAGGGCACGTGGTGGGCGCGCAGCGCGGAGTTCCTCCAGACGCCGCTGATGAACACGCTGCGCTGGCTGCGCGCGCCGGGCGACACCCTCTTCGCCCTGGGCGCTGGCTGCCTGGCCTGGTTCATCCTCGGCCTGCAGACGGGCTGGTCGATTGAGCGCGCCGACGCCCCCGTGGCCGAGCCCCAGCCCCTGGGGGCCCGAGCATAGAGGGTGGGCCTCAGTAGCCCAGCTCGACGCGGAGGGCGCTCATGGGCGGGGCCATGACCTCCACCTTCGTACCGGTCGCGGGCCGAGTCCCGGCGGTGGTGCCCACCGTGATTTCATTGCGCTTGAGGGTGACGACGCTGGGGACGCCGGGGACGGCATTGGTGACGGCATAGTCGATGCGACTGAGGTAGCCGCGAGTGCCCTGGAGCGTGGTGATGCGCTGGCTGAGGAAGCGCGAGAAGCCGACGTACTGGCCTCCGGTGAAGTCGAGTGCCATGGCCGCGCTCTGCGACGCATGGCGGTTGATGACGAAGGCGTAGACCTTGCGCTGGCTCTCGACGATGCCCCCGTACACGCTGACCTCGGGCACCTTCTTCGCCGTGCAGTTCACCGGGTAGATCTTCTTCGTGCCGCCATCCTCGGTGGGCGCGCCCTCGCAGGGCCGCAGGCACGCGATGCCGGTGCACTCCAGGTCGCGGCGCTCCAGGTAGCGCGGCACGGTGAAGGTGGGCGTGCCCGCCCCGAGCGTCACCACGGACGAATCTCCAGCCGCCAGGGGCGAGGTGAACTGGAAGGCCAGCCCCGCCGCGGTCAGCGGGCCGTCATCCGGCCGGCCCTTGTCATCCGGTGTGAACAAGGCGCAGGAGTCCCTGGCCTGACGGTCCATGGTGTCGAAGGGGGGCGCGTAGTCCGTGCCGCTCGGAGGGTAGTAGCCCCCGCTGGACAGCACGTGGAGGTGGGCGGCGGAGGTCGGCTGGCCGTGCCTGGCCATGGCCAGCAGGCCTTCCGTGAGGGCCAGCGCCTGATCCAGCGTCCCGCCGGACAGGTTGCTTCCCGTCGCGCGAGACGCGCGGCTGCACCTGCCGCCAATGTCGTCGCAGTTCGTCTCGACGAAGATGTCGTCGAACCAGGCCACCACGTCGGTCGCATCGCTGGCCCAATCCGCCGCCGACTTCAATACGCCCAGCTCGATGCGCACGTGGGTGGCCCCCGCGGGGATGGCCTCGTCCGGGCGGACGGCGACGCGCCGCCAGGTGCTCGCCGGCACGGACTTGAGCTGGCGCGGCCACCAGTACCTGGCGGGGTAGACATAGGTGCCATCGGGCATCCGCCAGGAGAGCTGCACATAGGTGTTCACGGGACGCGGCGCGTAGACCTGGGTGCTCAGCACCACGTTTCGGCCGGCCTTCAGGTAGCCCTGGGCTCCCGGGTTCGTGGGCACCGTGGGGCTCACCGGAATCTCCCGGCTCGCCAGATAGTGGGAGGACTGCCCGCTGGCGGGCTTGAGCATCGTCACCTTGAGGGCCTGTCCGCTCAGCGTGGCGGGCGGAGTGGCGGCGGTGATGCTGCCCAGCGCGTTGGCGCTGGCGACCGGCCACCAGGAGGCGGGGTCTTCGTCGATGCCGTAGGTCCTGACGACGTCCGTTCTCGCGGTGCTCCAGCACTTGAGGTTCCACTCGGTGGCCGCGACGGCCTTCGGCGAGTACTTGATGAGTGACGCGGGGAGCACGTCCACCAGCTCGCGGGCGGCCCAGCGCGCCGCCATGCCGGGCGGGGCGACGTGGGCCAGGTTGGTGACGTCCGGGGCCTGCTGCGCGGTGCCGTAGTAGTGGTCGGTGATGGCGTCGTAGCAGGAGTAGCCGCCGCCGCATTGCCGGTACAGCCGCGCGGCGACCTGCTGGTCCCAGTAGGCCTGGATGGCGGCGTCCCTGCTGCCCGTCTGGTTGTTGCCGGTAACGGGGTAGGCCTGCAGGTAGATGAGCGGCTTGTCCTGGAAGGCGGTGCGCAGCTTCTCCGCGGCGGCGTCCGCGAAGCTGAAGTAGGCGTCCACCTCGGCGGTCGTCCTGGCCGACCACTGCTCGTTGCCAATCTCGAAGGCGCGCAGGCGGGCGAGGCGCCCGGCGGGCACGTTCTTGAACTGGGCGATGACCTTGTCCAGGTCCGCCAGCAGCCGGGTCCTGCGCTGGGTGCGCTTCATGGCCTCATCCGTGCCCGTCGCCGGAGGGTAGAGGTCGGCCTTGCCGCACGGGTTGCCGCCGAGCACATTGGCGTTGACCTGCCACGTCACCGTCACGCCCCGGCCGTCATCCAGCCGCTCCGCGACGAGGAGCAGGTCGCCCGGCGTCAGGGCCTGGTGCACCGCATGGCCCCCATTGGCGGCGTAGGCGTGGTGGAGCGCCGGGTCGTTGCTCGTGGGGATGGCCGCGCGGGCCGGCTCGTAGTCGTCCGCGGGGCAGCCGCCGGGGTAGCGGAGGTCCCGCGCGCCCAGGAGGCGCAGGTTGGCGAGCCCGCCATCCGGGGTGCCGCGGTCGAACCGGGAGAAGAACAGGCCCACGGCCGCGTCTTGCGAGAGCGGCGCGTGGCGTCCGCCGTCCGGCAGCGTGCCCGCGTCGTTGATGGACCGGGCGCCCCGGGGGTCCGTCCACAGGGTGTTGAGCCCCCACACCTGGGGCGCATGGTGGATGCGCCCACCCACGTCGACGGTGGCCGTCACGGCGAAGCTGCCCGTCGCCTCCTGGGAAGTGTCCTCCAGCGGTGCGTCGAAGGGGGCGGTCCCGGCCGAGACGTCCGACTCAGGAGCCGGGTGGTCCGGCTCTGGCCGCTCCACACAGCCGGTGACCAGCAGCACCAACAAGAAGGGGTATCTCACGAGGGGGTCCTCCGGCGTTCCGCACGCGGGCCCCCGCGTGCGGTCATGCAGTCAGACGAGTTGTCGTGGCTGGCCCCTGTTTCGTTGCCGAGCTGACGTCTCGACCGGAATCCAGCGACCTGGACCGCGGGCACGGTTCCTCGAAATGGTTCGGGCTCATTTCAAGGTGCCTGGATGCCCCGCAGCCCATGTCTGGGACACCACCTGCAATGACAACGGGCTGTTACCCGGTGGAACTGGATTGAGCTGAGCCGCCCCACCGGAGCCGCCTCCCCCACCCTGGCGAACGCCACCAGTGCCACGATGAGCGCAAGCGGCCTGACGACCGTCGGGACGTATGAGTTCCGTCTTGTCGTGACGGACGACCACGGCGTCACCGACTACGCCGACCGGACGGCGAGCGTCCGGGCCGCTCCGTAGCTGGCCCAGGGCATTCCTGAGTGTCTGCCCACCCGGGACCGGCAGGTTCTCGACTGCGCTCCACGCGCTGACGAGGCCGAGCTTCCGGGTGCGCACCGTCTCACTCCGGAGTGCCCTGCAGCCTGGCCACCCACTCGCTCTCGGTGGACGCCTCCAGAAGGTAGCGCGCGGGCTTCCACCGGAGCCGGAGCGTGACCGAAGGACGGGGCCGCTCCGGCGCGAGGTGAGAGCGCACTGTTCGCAAATGTCGGGACATTTCGCGGCTCAAAACCCCCGACATTTCCGAACAGGGACCTCCAGGCCCGCTTCCGGGCGACTGGAGTCCCCGATGCCTACCGCGCCTCGCTCAGCCAGCGACGGACGTCTTTACGCGCAAGGCCGCCAGCGGTGCTGAAAGGCCCCGGCGTCAAGGAGGTGTTGAGGCACCTGGGGTTGCCCACCGTCCCCTTGCCCCTGGCATCTACACGAGGCCCGCCCCAAGGGGAGAGGCTGGACTGAAGGGCAGCGGCCTCCGACACCTCGGTTTCAGCGCCACCGGCTGGGCCACAGAGGCCGCCGGACTGGCAAGGAGTGCGCGCGCAGGCAGGCGGCGAGGGCCTCGCATCCCCTCGAGGGCCACGGCCCGCCAGCGTCCGTCGGGGGCGCACAGCGGGACTACCGGACGGCGCGGTGAGAGTGGCCGCCAATTCCGCCTGTACGCCGGAGGGCGAGACGGTCCAATTGAAGGCCTTCATGCACGACGATGCCGCCGCGAAGAAGCAACTCGCGGGCATGTGCCCCTACACCGCCGCCGGTGACGTGGTGGTCTACCTCCAGGATGGGACGGTGCGGGTCTGGGGCAACGCTGTAGGGGCAGACGATAGGGGCCCGGGGCGTGCTCTGATGCGGGGCGCCCCTCGGGAGGAGGGAGACCTGCATGAGTGGTGTGCCGTCCCCGACAGCAAAGGAGCCGCGTCCCCCTGGACCCGAACAAGAGGGGCCACCGCGCTTCCGGCTCGCCTTCCTCGCGCTCGGCTGCGTCTGCGTGGGGCTCGGCGCGCTCGGCACGTTCCTGCCGTTGCTGCCGACAACGCCCTTCCTGCTCATCGCGCTGTGGGCCTTCTCGCGCAGCTCGCGCCGCTTCCATCACTGGCTGTTCACCCACCCACGCTTCGGGCCCCGGCTCCAGGAGTGGCAGCGGCACGGCACCGTCCCGGTGAAGGTCAAGGCGAGCGCGCTGTCCGCCATGGCGGTGAGCTTCGCGCTCCTGGCGTTTGTCGCGCGCGTGGAGTGGCCCGTGCTCGTGTTCGCCGGTGGGGTGATGCTCACCGGCGCGGCGTACCTCCTGACGCGCCCCAGCCGTCCACCCTGAGCAGCTTCCAAGCTGTTCCTTCATGCGGCCGGCCGCCCGGAGGCGCGCCCCGTCGCTCCGGTGCGCGACCCCGCCGTGCTTCGTCACGGCAGCGTCCTGAACACGTCCGCCGCGTAGCGGCCCGCCATGACGTAGACCTCGTCCGTGGGGTGGAGCCCGTCAGGCAGGACTTGCAGGTGGCGAGGTCGTAGGTCCACCGGTCGTTGATGGCGTGGTCGATGATGACATGCGTGGCGTTGCTGCTGGCCAGCTGCGTGCCCCACGGGGGGTGGACGCCATCGGTACCGTTGAGCAGGCCACAGGCCGTGGAGCCGCTGACGCCCTCGTTACGCACCTGTGGACTGGCCGAGGAGGAGTGCCTTGGATTTCCGGCCCCTTGCGGGCGGCATGACCGGGCGCGAGGTGGCCAAGGGCTAGCAGGCACGCCGAGGAACCCTGACGTCGCGCCCGACTGGCGCGGGCCTCACGCGTCCAGGTCGTGGGTGATGCGGACCAGCCGGATGCCCTGGGGGATGCGCAGCAGCGTGTCCCACCAGGCCTGTCCCTGGTAGCGGTAGCGGACCTGCACGCCCTGGACCCGGCCTCCCTGGAGTGCGTCCACCGCCTCGCTCAGCGTGACGCGCTGGGTGGAGGCCATGCTGGCGCCGCCGCCCTTCAGCACCACCTCGTCCACGACGGCGAGCCCCTGGATGTCGCTGACGAGCCGGGCCAGCGTCTCGGCATCGAGGTCCGCCTGCTGGAGCGTGGGGAGGGCTGCGGCGTCCGGCGTGCTGCTCATGAGGGAACTCCCGGTGCTTCCGCGGGGCGGAGCTCGAAGGCATTGAGGGGGGCCGGGCACACGCGCACGCAGGTGCCGCACCCGGTGCAGCGCTCCGGCACGACGCGGGGCCGACCCAGCTCGAGGACGATAGCGTCCTCGACCGGGCATTGCTCCGCGCACGTCGTGCAGAACGACCCCTGCCATGCCAGACACAGGTGCGTGCGCACGCGCACCGTGGCGCCCAGCGCCGGAGCCGTCGTGGGCGTCACCGGCCGCGGCGCCACGTCACGCGCTGGCGCGGGGGTGGCCCCATCGTCCTGTCGGTGCTGCGGGACGACGAGCCCTTCCCGCAGCGAGAAGGCGGGGATGCGTCCGTCCAGCGTCGCCTCTCCGGAACGGGCACGGTTGGCATAGAAGGCCTCGAGCGAGAAGGCCGGAGGTGGCGTGACGGCAGGGGCGCTGACGGCCGCACCCTGCACCCGCGGGACGGGACGCCCTGCAGGCTCGGCGGCCTCGGCGGGCTCGGCGGACCGCGGCCGGCGGAACAGGCCCAGCAGCGAGCGGCGGCTGAGCCCTGGCGCCTGCTGGCTCATGGCGCGGCCCCCACCCCGGCGCCCGGCGGCGGCGTGGCATCCAGCAGGCCGGCCGGAGGCTCGCGCCTGTCCAGCACCGCGGAGGAGGCGTGACACTGCAGGCAGTTCTGCCGCTCCGGGTGGGACGTGCGCAGGCCCGGTCTTCCCGTGGGGCCATGGCACGAGGAGCACTCCGAGCGCATGTGCTCGGCGTGCGGCATCGTCGGAGGCGCGCCCTGCCACGCACGCGCTCCGGCTCCGGCCGAAGCCCGTCCGACGAAGCGGTTGGCCGGCACGTCCGGGTACACCACCAGCGGCTTCGGCGCGGCCTCCACCACGTGACACTGGTTGCAGCTCTGATACGGCGGGTGGCTGATGCGAGGCGCGATGCGCTCCCCCAGCTTCATGCCCTGCCCGTGGCAGGACAGGCACCCGGGCGCGCCCAGCGGGTCCACCTCGTGCGGGATGGTCGGCGGAGCCCCGTCATAGGCGCGGTGGGCCCTGCGGGCCTCCACCGCCCGCGCGCGCTGCTCCACGGTGGCCACCGCCGTGGGCTTCAGCGGATCCAGTCCCTGGCGCAGGGCCTCCATGGCCCCTTCGTACATCCGCGCGTTGGCTCCGCGCCGCGCCTCCCGCAGCTCCTGGTAGTCCGGTGCCCGCTCGGCCATGGGGGGCCCTCGCGGCACGGCGGAGGGCTCCGGCCGCTCCAGGGTGGGCCGCGTGCCCGCGACATACCCGGTGATGGCGAGCGCCACGACGACGCCGGCCCCCACATGGAGCAGGCGCGCCGCGCGCCCGGGGTCTCCGCCCTGGGGAGCGCCGCTCATCCGCGGGCCTCCTTCTTCTTGCGGCCGCGCACGCGCGCCGCGCACTTCTTGTAGTCGGGCTGCTTGGAGAACGGGTCGTGCGCGTCCAGCGTCAGCTCGTTGATGAGCAGCTTCTCGTCGAAGAAGGGCACGAAGAGCGAGCCCTCCGGCGGCTCACCCCGCCCGCCCAGCCACACCGGCAGCTCCAGGCTTCCCCGCCGGGTCTCCACCGTGACGACGTCGCCGTTGCCCACGCCCAGCCGCCGCGCGTCCGCGCGGTTCATCTCCACGTACGCGCTCGGCATCGCCCGCTGCAGCTGGGGAATGCGCATCGTCATCGTCCCCGAGTGCCAGTGCTCGATGACGCGGCCGGTGCACAGCCAGAAGGGGAACTCCTCGTCGGGCGACTCGGGAGGCGGCTCGTACGGGTTGAACCAGACCTGCGCCCGGCCGTCGTGCGTGGGCGAGTGGTAGAACTGGATGTCGCGGCCCTTCTCCACGTAAGGGTCGTCGAAGCCGGAGAAGCGGAAGCGCGTCTCGCGCCAGGTGCCGTCCGGCTGCTGCACCACGGGCCAGCGCAGCCCGCGCGCCTTGACGTACTCCTCGTAGGGCGCCAGGTCCTTGTGTTTGATCAGCGTCGACTTCCGGTACTCGTCGAAGAGGTGCGCGTCGACGTTGACGTCGTAGTAGTGCGCGAAGTCCCAGATGGGGACGGGCTTGCCGTCCTTCTTCACCTCGAAGAGGAAGCGGCCGTCCCGGTCCTTCATGCCCTCGAAGCCGCGCTCGAAGAGCCGGTGCGCCACGGCGATGAGCTGCCAGGCGTCATCGCGGGCCTGGCCGGGCGGATTCACCATCTTGAACCACTGCTGGGTGCGCCGCTCGGAGTTGCCCACCATGCCGTTCTTCTCCACCCACATGGCGGAGGGCAGCACGAGGTCGGCGATGCGCGTCGTCTCCGTGGGGTACGCGTCCGAGACGATGAGGAACCGGTCCGGAAGCTTGCGGCTGGGGTCCACCAGCTTGTGGCGGTTGGGCAGCGTCTGCGCCGGGTTCGTCACCTGCACCCAGACGGTGTGGATGTCACCGCCCTGCTCGGTGGGCGTGGAGAAGCGCTCGAACATCTGCACCGTGTGGTAGCCCGGCTTCGCGGGGATGCGGCCGGGAGGCACGTTCCAGAGGTCCTCCATCTGGTGGCGGTGCTTCTCCTCGGTCACCACGCGGCCGCCCGGCAGCGCGTGGCAGAGCGTGCCCACCTCACGCACCGTGCCGCACGCGGAGGGCTGCCCGGTGAGGCTGGTGGGTGCATCGCCCGGCTTGCCGAAGTGGCCGCTGAGCAGGTGCAGCCCGTGGATGAGCGAGTTCATCGCCGTGCCGCGCGTGTGCTGGTTGACGCCCATGCACCACAGGCTGGTGATGCGCACGTCGCGCCGGCCGAACAGCCCCGCCAGCATCCGCAAATCCTTCTGGGACACGCCCGACAGCTTCTCCACGTGCTCGGGCGTGTAGGGGGCGAGCAGCGCCCGGTACTCCTCGAAGGTGATGGCCTTGCCCTGCAGCGTGGCCGGCTCGCTGGGGGCGCGGAAGGCGCAGTTGGCCTCGACGAAGGCCTTGTCCCAGGTGCCCTGCTCCACCAGGAGGTGGGCGATTCCGCAGGCGATGGCCAGGTCGGTGTTCGGCTTGAAGCGCAGGACGTGGTCGCAGAAGGCGCTGGTGCGCGTGCGGCGCGTGCCGATGTCGATGAGGGTGACCTTCTCGCCGCGCGAGCGCCGGTCGATGACGCGCGAGAAGAGGACGGGGTGCATCTCCGCGGGGTTGTTGCCCCACATGATGAGCACGTCGCAGGTGTCCAGGTCGTCGTAGCAGCCGGCGGGCTCGTCCACGCCATAGGTGGCGAGGAAGCCCGTCACCGCCGAGGCCATGCACAGGCGCGCGTTGGCATCCAGCTGGTTCGAGCCCAGCCCGCCCTTCACGAACTTGGAGGCCGTGTAGCCCTCCGGAATCGTCCACTGGCCGCTGCCATAGAGGGCAAAGCCCTTCGGGTCCTTCTGGATGCGGCTGGCGATGATGTCGAGCGCCTCGTCCCAGGAGATGGGCACCTGCTTGTCGCCCTTGCGCAGCAGCGGCTGGGTGAGGCGGTCACTCCCGTAGAGCGCGAGCCCCACATGGTAGCCCTTCACGCACAGCAGGCCCTTGTTCACCTCGGCCTTCGGGTCTCCGGCGATGGCTACCACCTTGCCGCCCTCCACGCCCACCTGGACGTGGCAGCCGGTGCCGCAGAAGCGGCACGGGGCCTTGTTCCACTTCACGCCCGCGCCCGACACGGGCGGTGCGGCCGTGGGCGTCTGGCCGTACGCCAGCCGGCTGGCGGCCAGCGTGGCCGCGGTCATCGCCGTGCTCTTGAGGAAGTCTCGCCGGTCCATGGCTCAGCACTCCCCGCCGGAGAAGTCCACCATCACCACGTCGAGGAAGCGCACCCCGGGCAGGTCCCGAAGGTCCTCCGCGACGGATTCGCCCTCTTCAGGAGTCGCCGTCTCCACCACCACCGGGAGCCAGCGCTCTTCGAAGGGCATGCCCAGGGTGATGCGTGCGTCCTGCTCGAGCCGGGCGAGCACGCTGGCTCGCTGCTCCGCGGAGTCTTCAAGGGTGAGCACCAGGCTGCTGAAGGTCATGACGGCTCCCATTCTGGGGAGACCTTGAGCAAGAGGCGGACCAGCGCCCTTCGCACCGTGTGGGCCCCGCGCCCGCGCAAAAGCTGCATCCTGGATACGGGGTTGGAGCAAGGGATGCGCGGCGCGAGCGCCGGCCGCCTCGCGCGAGCCCCGTGAAACCCCGTGGCATGGACACTGCTTTGGAGGACGTCGTGGCCGAGACCTCCTCCATCTCCCTGCTGTCCGTGCTCGTGGCGCTCACGCTGGGTGGGTGCGACCGGGACGTGCCCCGTCCCCTCCAGCCGGCGCCCGGTGCCGCCACGGGCGTGGAGACGGTGCTGGTGCCGCAGAAGCTCACCTCCGTCGAATCCGGCGAGGTGGACGCGCTCGGGCAGCCGCTGCGCGTGCCCTGTGTGACGTGCCACTCCATGAAGGAGCCCGCGCGGATGCCGGACGGGCCCGAGGCGCTTCAGCAGTTCCACCTCGGGCTCCGTTTCCGCCATGGAACGAACGCCTGCACGTCCTGCCACCAGGCAGACGCGCCCCAGTCGCTGCACCTCGCGACGGGCGAGCCGCTGCCGATGACGGAGGTGGTGACGCTGTGCGCGCAGTGCCACGGGCCCCAGGCGCGTGACTTCCGGGCGGGCGCGCACGGCGGGATGACGGGCCACTGGGACTTGTCCCGCGGCGACCGCACCCGGAACAACTGCGTGTCCTGCCACGACCCTCACGCGCCGAAGTACGCCGGGGCACTCCCGGTCATGCCTCCGCGCCCGAAGCATCCCCCTGTCTCTCAGGAAGACCGCTCCCATGAATGACGTCACCCGCCGCACCGCGCTGAAGGGCGCCGGCGCCACGCTGGGCGCCGCAGCCTTCGCCCATGCCCTGGCCCCGCTGACGGAGTGGACGGAGGACCTGTCGCTCGACGCGTTCCTCCAGCGCCACTACAAGGAGCTCACGCCCTCGGACATGAAGGCGGTGCTCTGGCGGCTGCAGATGGACGCGAAGCGGGAGTACGGCCGCGACGTCACCATCCAGGACCTGCCGCCGCAGGAGGGCGTCGGCTTCGGCTACGCGCTCAACCTCAGCATCTGCATCGGCTGCCGCAAATGCGTGGAGGCCTGCCACCAGGAGAACAACCACGACCGGCGCACGGGCAACTCGTACATCCGCGTGCTGGAGATGGAGCAGGGCAGCCTGGACATGGAGCGCGGCAACGCGGACTACGACCACGCGGTGCCGGCACCGGGGAAGTACTACCTGCCGGTGCAGTGCCAGCAGTGCGACAACGCGCCGTGCGTGAAGGTGTGCCCCGTCCAGGCGACCTGGAAGGAGCAGGACGGCGTGGTGGTGGTGGACTACAACTGGTGCATCGGCTGCCGCTACTGCGAGGCGGCGTGTCCGTACCACGCGCGGCGCTTCAACTGGTCGAAGCCCGAGGTGCCGGCGGACGAAATCAACCCGGACCAGGGCTACCTCTCCAACCGCATCCGCCCGCAGGGCGTGGTGGAGAAGTGCACCTTCTGCCTCCACCGCACGCGCGCGGGGCGGCTGCCGGCGTGCCTGGAGGCGTGCCCCACCGGGGCGCGCGTCTTCGGCAACCTGTTGGACCCGAAGAGCCCCATCCGCTGGGTGCTCGAGAACAAGCGGGTGTTCGTCCTCAAGGAGGAGCTGGGGACGCGCCCGCGCTTCTTCTACTTCTTCGACAAGTGAGCCATGGCCGCCTCCCGTCACGTCCTCGACTACCCCCGCTTCCTCGGCCGGCTGCTGTGGATGAGCACCGACGGGAGCTGGCGCTTCTACGTGTGGATGACGGCGCTGACCGCCATCTGCCTGGTGGGGGCCAATGCGTGGGCCCGCCAGCTGGTGGACGGCATGGCGCTCACCGGCATGAGCGACCATGTGTCATGGGGGCTCTACGTGGCCAACTTCACGTTCGGCGTGGGGCTGGCGGCGGGCGCGGTGATGATGGTCATCCCCGCGTACCTGTACCACGACCATGAGATGCACGACGTCACGCTGGTGGGCGAGCTGCTCGCGGTGGCGGCGATTGCGCTGAGCCTGCTGTTCATCGTGGTGGACATGGGGCACCCGGAGCGGGCGTGGCACCTGATTCCGGGCGTGGGGCGGTTCAACTGGCCGGTGTCCATGCTCACGTGGGACGTGGTGGTGCTCAACGGGTACCTGCTGCTGAACCTGCACGTGTGCGGGTACCTGCTGTACATGCGCTTCCTGGGGCAGAAGCCTCGCAAGCGCTGGTACCTGCCGTTCGTGTTCCTCTCCATCTTCTGGGCGGTGTCCATCCACAGCGTGACGGCGTTCCTCTACAGCGGGCTGGGAGGGCGGCCGTTCTGGAACTCGGCGCTGCTGGCGCCGCGGTTCATCGCGTCGGCGTTCATCACCGGGCCGGCGTTCGTCATCCTGCTGCTGCAGGTCATCCGGCGGTTCACCGGGCTGCCCATTGGCGAGGGCCCGGGGCGCACGCTGACGTCGGTGATGCGGGTGACGGTGCTGCTCAACCTCTTCATGCTGGGCTCGGAGGTGTTCACCGCCTTCTACACGGGGGGCGCGCATGCCGCGCCGGTGCAGTACCTGTTCTTCGGGCTGCACGGGCACCACGCGCTGGTGCCGTGGATATGGACGGCGGTGGCGTGCAACGTGGGCTCGGCGGTGCTGCTGCACCTGCCGGCGAGCCGGCGGCACGTCACGGTGCTGAACGTGGCGTGTGTGCTGGCCTTCGTCGGGGTGTGGATAGAGAAAGGGATGGGGCTCATCATCCCCGGCTTCGTGCCCAGCACCCTGCACGAGCTGGTCGAGTACGTGCCCACCCTCACCGAGTGGAAGATTACCGCGGGCATCTGGGCCTTCGGGCTGATGCTGCTGACGGTGGCGGTGAAGGTGGCGCTGCCCGTGCTCAGCGGACAACTGGCGTCCCATGGCGCGCACGAGCCGGTGCAGCGGCCGCCGGACGTGGCGCGGCAGTCGGCGGCGTGAGCACCGGCGGGGGCGCCCCGGCAACCACCTTCAGTCGCTTCGGCGCCATCGGTGGCATGTACGAGCACGGCACCGAGTACAGCTACACCACACGCTCTCCGCGCTCCGGGAAGCGGGGGGTGCGCAACTTCACGGCGGGGCGCGGGTTGACGGGGCATGCACTCTTCCCTGCTCCTGCTCCCCACCCTCCTCGCCTGCATCGCCTGCGGCGCGGGAGAACCGCCTCCGAATCCCCCGGGTGACGTTGCCACGGGCACGTCGGGTGACGAAGTCACCCACCCCGAAGCAATGGCGACGGTGTGCACCGCGGGTACCTCCGTCGCCTGCACCGGCCTCGCGGCCGTGTGGTCCGGAGGCACCGCCACCTGCCGCGCCTCGGGCAATGGCTACGACGTCTCGTCCTGCACTCGCGCCGGCAATCCCACCCGGCGGCTGACGGAGACCGTGCGCCCCGCGCTTCGCGACACCCGCTGGAAGGACGCGCGCTGCAACGTGGGCGACGAGTTCGTCTTCGAGGTCACCTTCCCTCCCGCGCCGCCCGACGGAAAGCCCCTCACGCAGTGGGTCCTTCGCCTGGAGGGCGGCGGCTTCTGCGCTTTCGACAGCGCCAGCCCCTACGGAGGCTGCTCCAACCGGGCCATCGGCCTCGTCTCGTCCGTGAATCTCCCCGCCGACCGCGCCCTGCGCGAGAGCGCCCCCGCGCAGCCTGACGACTTCAGCGGCGCCATCGACGTGCTCGGACACTACTGTTCCAGCGACCTCTGGACGGGAACCGCCCTCGACGCTCCCGACATCACCTACAAGGGCACGAAGCGGGACTGGCGGTACATGGGCGCCCTCAACGTGGAGGCGATGCTCGCGGTGCTCGTGGAGCGCTACGGCCTCGACGACAGCAAGCCGCTGCGCGTGCTCTGGCGCGGCGGCTCGGCGGGCGGCTTCGGTGCCTTCAACAACACCCACCGCGTCGTCCGGCGGCTCCCCAGGACGGCGAAGCAAGGGCGCCTGCTCGTCTTCCCTGGCTCCGGCTACCTGCCGCTCGACTGGGACGAGCCCGACTACCCCGTGCTCGGCATCGGCTCGGCCCTGGAGGCTTTCGGCCAGTTGACGACGACGTGGCGGTCCTCGCTCACTCCGTCCTGCGTGGCGGCGCGAACGCCCGGAGACCCCGTGCACCCGCCGCACGAGTGCATCAGCGGGCCCGTGCTCTACGACGTCCTCACCGCGCCGGAGTCGGAGGGAGGCTTCGACCTGCCCACCCTCGTCTGGCAGAACCGGCAGGACCAGCTCTACATGTCCAACTCCGGGCTGCCTGTCCTGTCGGCGACCAACACCCCGGCCGAGCGCGCTGTCCGCGACAGGTGGGTGCAGACGATGAATCAGGCGATGGGCATCACCGGCAGGAACACGTCTTCGCGCATGAAGTGGCTCCATGCGCCGAGCGACCCACTCGTGCAGCGCGCCAACGGCTCGCTCGAGCCGAACGTACACGGGGCGCAGCTCTACGCCACCGAGGCTCCGAGCGGCCAGGCCCACTCCCTCGACGCGGTGCTCTCGCGCTTCTGGAACACGATGCTTGGCTCAGGTCCTGGCCGAGGCCGTGCCACCGGCGAGGTGCACACCTTCGACTGCAATTGGGTGCCCGACCGTGATACCCGGGGCTGCGAATAGCCTGGCAGCGGCCCCGGGGAACAAAGCGGCCCCGCGGCGCTCGGATTCGGCCCAGGCAGCTCGGAACCGCCCCCGGCTGCCGGTACTCCGCTGTGGCCACGGCCACAGCGGAGCCGGCCTGCGCAGGACCGGGGCGGACTATTGGTCCGTCTGGAGCGGTCCCGGATTGACGGTGATGCGCACCGTGGCCGGGGCGGAGTCCAGGACCCCGTCGTTCACCTTGAAGGTGAAGGTGTCCGAGCCCGTCAATTTGGCGGCCGGCACGTACGTGAGGGCCGGCGGAGTGCCGGTGAGCGTGCCCCAGGTGGGCTGGGTCAGCACCGTATAGCGGAGGCTCGTACCTTCCACGTCACTCCCCGAGAGCGTGATGGCCACTGACGCGCCCGCGGAGGAGGTCAGAAGCTGGGAATGGGCCACGGGCGCATCATTCACGGGGTTGATGGTGATGTTGACCGTGGCTTCATAGGAGGTCAGCACGCCATCGCTCACCTTGAACTTGAAGCTGTCCGTGCCCGTCACGTTGGCGGCGGGCACATAGGTGACATTCGGAGGCGTGCCGGTGAGGGTGCCCTTGGTGGGCTGGGCGAAGATGCTGAAGCTGAGCGCGGAACCCTCCGCATCCCAGCCCGCCAACGTGATGGCTCGCGAGGTGTCCTCGTTCATGGAGAAGCCCTGGCTGATCCCCACGGGCGCGTCATTCACGGGGGCGACCGTGAGGACGAACGTGTCCTGGGCGGTCGAGATTCCGTCGGAGACCGACACCGTGAGGGTCGCCGTGCCGAACTGGTTCGCGCCGGGGACGACCCGGAGGGTGCGACTCGTGCCGCTGCCGGCGAACGCGATGTTCCCAGGAGGGACGAGCGCGGTGTTGGACGACGTCGCCGTCAACCGCAGCGTATCGACGGGGGTGTCCGAGTCAGCGACGGTGAAGCTCACCAGCCCGGTGGCCACATCCTCGTTCGTTGCCTGGTCCGGGATGTTGCTGAGGGACGGCGGCAGCACGCCGGAGGGACGCGGCCACACCACGAACGCGGCCTGGCTGAGGTTCTCGTAGGTTCCGCTGTTCGAGGTGACCTTCCGGAGGGCCCGGACCGCGTAGTGCGCCGAAGCCGGCGCGAAGCCATCGCTGTAGAAGGTGGCCGTCAGTGGAGCGCCGGTCAGCCGCGTCCACGGCCCATCCGGGTTCGTCGCCCGGTACACGTGGTAGCCGAGGAAGCCCGCCGCCGTTGCATCCGCCGAGGCAGTCCAGCTCAGGTTCGCGCTCGGCGTCCCCGCGCTCACGGTCAGCTTCTGGGGCGGGGCCACGACGTGGAGGCGGAGCGTGGGGTCTCCCATCAGCCCGATGTGGACCATCCGCTGGAGGCCGTTCGAGAAGTAATCGCCGGAGTTGTTGGCCGTCAGTCGCGCGCCATGGCCGATGGTCTCACCCATGCCCATCGTGTGGATGAACCAATGGGGCCGGCCCGCCCAGCCCGAGGTGAGCCCATACCCCGTGGCCGCGAGCGGAGCGCGCAGGAAGTTGTTCGTATAGCCCCAGTCTCCGAAGTAGCTCCCGAACAGGAACGTGAACACCGCGCGCGACTCCCCGTTCCGGAAGTCGGTCGTCGTCCCGACGCCGCTCGCGCTCTGCGAGCCTCCGCCGCCACAGCCGTAGGCGAGCAGGTAGGCGTTCGTCCGGAGCGTGCTCATCCAGTCCGCGCTCGACACCGTGGCACGGCCCACCAGCGCGGAGAAGTTCCTCCAGCCGCTCGCCGCGAAAGCCTCGCCGCCGAAGTAGCCGAAGTGGTCATCCACGAGCCCACGGGCCGGGACACTCATCTGTCCGTGGCGCCAGGCGTGGTCCTTGGTCAGGTACCGCCGCAGGAGCCTGGCTTCGATGTCGGTCGCGCTCTCGCCGCCCGCGCCGAACACGGGCATGTCCCGGAAGTCCACCCGGCCCACCTGGAGCTCGAGCGAAGACGGAATCGTGCTCTGGTCGAACTTCCCGTCCCCCGGCACGTTGTCGTTGCGAGCATTGCTGGGGGTCGTGGTGTTGACGGTGGTGTCCGTCCAGGTGCCGTCGAGGTCGCCGTAGTACGCGTCCGTGGGCCACGCGCCGAAGTGGTCCCCGTGTCCGTCAGGGACCAACTGGCCGGAGTAGGGCTGGGCCACGCTGCCCAGGATGACGACGGCCTGGACCGCGGGGTCCGCGGCGCGCGCCGCCTGGATGCGCGCGCGGACGGCGGGAGGAAGCTCGGTCCGGGGCACGTTGTGCCGGATGACCTTCCAGCCATCCCCTCGGAGGTCCCAGAGGAACCGGTCGATTTCCGCCGAGGCCAGCGGGATGAGCGCCGAATCCACCAGCACGACGACCGAGCCACGGGAATGCACAGCGGGAACGCTGATGCCCGCGGCCACGAACCCGGTGGAGGTCACGGAGGTCGTGCCGATCGTGCTCACCCGCCGCACCTGGTATTCGTAGGCGACACCCGTCTGGACCGCGGTGTCGGAGTACGACGTCGCGTTGGTGGGCAGCGTCACCGAGCGCTCCCACGTCGTGGCTCCCAAGGGCTTGCGATAGACCGTGAGCGAGGTGACTGCGGCGGTCGAAGCAGTCCAGTTCAGCGTCAGGCTGGGCGGCGACTCCACCGCCACCGCGGAAATCTCGATGGCGACGTCGCGCGCAGTCGGCTGCTGCCCAAGGGCCGGAAGCCCCAGGCACAGGAGCAGTGCCAACCAGAGTCTGTAGGAAGCAAGTAAATGCCGGGTCCCGATGTAGAGCGTATTCAGAATGACCATCCTTCGAATGAGTGAAAAGCGCAGCCTGTTGGGACGGGCTGACGCGGAACGCTCCTGCAAGTCGCGTACTCCCGCGACAAGGCAGGTCCGGAGCGTCGTCTTGTGATGGTGCACCGGTGCAACCGACGCAGCTCAGATGCCGCAGCTGTGGGGCACTTGGGCCACAGGTTGTGGGGTCAGCCCCCCGTGATTGCAGGGCGCCTGGCGCGCCTCGCCGAGATGACACTAGGGTGCGCCGGCCGGCTTCTCAAAGCCAGCCAGCTTCGCGGGCGATACGGAAGGCTTCAACGCGGTTGCCTGCATTGAGCTTGCTGATTGCTTCCGAAAGATAGTTGCGTACCGTTCCCTCGGACAGCGACAGCTGCTTCGCGATATCGGCGCCGCTGCGGCCTTCGCCTGCCAGCCGCAGCACCTGCCGTTCGCGCTCGCTCAGCGGGTCTTCCGAGCCGCTCCAGCTTTCCAGCGCCAGCTCCGGCGCGATGGCCCTGCCGCCCGAATGCACCGTACGGATGGCGGCCGCCAGCGATTCGGACGGCGCATCCTTCAGCAGATAGCCGCGCACACCGGCCGCCATGGCGCGGCGCAGGTAGCCGGAACGCGCAAAGGTTGTCACGATGATGACACGCGCGGCAGCACGCCGTTCGGCCAGCGCGGCGGCCAGCTCGAGGCCCGTCATCTGCGGCATTTCGATATCCGTCAGGACAATGTCCGGCGAGAGCTGCGCACACAGGGCAAGCGCTTCCTGGCCGTTGCGCGCCTGTCCTACCACATCAAGGTCGGCTTCCAGCTTGAGCAGTGCGGCAAGCGCGCCAAGCACCAGCGACTGGTCTTCTGCGATGAGTACGCGAATCATGCGAGCCCCCCCGTTGGCAGGCGCAGTTCGAGCGAGAGCCCGCGCGCCACTTCCACGCGCAGCTGCCCCCCCAACGAGGCTACGCGTTCCTGCATGCCGCGCAGGCCATTCCCCTGCGCCAGCGCCTGCAGCGAGTCGAGCTTCCTTCCGTCATCCCTGATGTGGCAGACCACCACGCCGTCCTGCAAGGTCACGCTGACCTCACAATGCCTTGCATCCGCGTGGCGCAGGATGTTGGTGACCGCTTCGCGCAACGACAGCGACAGGACGCTCTCCGCCGTAGCGGGCATGGGAAAGGCCTGGACATTGGCGTCCAGCGTCACATTCGCGGCGGCCAGTGCGGCCCGCGCCTGCGCCAGCTCGTGCGCGAAGCCGGTCTGCCGGTAGCCGCTGACGGCGCTGCGCACTTCAGCCAGCGCCTTCCGTGCATGGGTTTCAATGTCCTTGATTTCACGGCGGGAGTCTTCGGCGTCACGGTCCAGCAGGCGGCCCGCCAGCTCTGCCTTCAGCGTTATCAGCGATAGCGTATGCCCCAGCAGGTCATGCATGTCGCGCGAGATGCGTTCACGTTCGGCGATGCGGGCCAGGTGTTCCACTTCCTCCTGCTTGCGCAGCAGCTGCCACTGCTTGCGCTTGAGGGTGGCGTCCATCACGCTGGCGATGCCCACCGGCGTACCGACAGCAAGCGTGGGCAGGAGGAAGCTGAGCGGCAAATCGACAGACAGCGCAATCAGCGCCGCGCCGCACAGGATCAGGGCAATCGTGCCGTAGGCGTAGCGCCGGTTCTCGATCCCCGCACACATCCCGGAAGCAAAGATGAAGAAGGTGCAGGCGCCGAAGTTGAACGGCGCCCAGACCACGCCCAACGCGAAGGTTGCGAGCAGCACGGGGACAAGGCGCCTGTTGCGCAACCAGAAGCTGGAGAAGTACATCGGCGCGAAGACGATGATCGTCAGCGCCAGCATCGCCAGCTCCAGCACGGAGGGCCGGATGTAGAAGTACTTCCATACGAAGAAGTTCAGCGATAGCAGCCACAGATACGGCGCCTTGCCTACCGCGGGCGGCACCCAGGGCCCCGCCAGCAATCGCCGTATCCTGTCCACGCTGTTCTCCCTACTCTTCCGTGAGGCGGACGTCGGCGAGCTGGAACTGATACTCGCCCGGCTTGGGACCTGCGTTGAACGATATCATGGTGAGCGCGCTGGCCTCCACCCCCTTGAAGGCCGACAGGGGCATCACCACCTCGGTCCATCCCTCACCCGCTGTGAATGGCTGGTTGACGGGGATCGACAGTCCCTTCGACATCATCGACACCGAGTATTTCTGGCCGTCGCCGCGCACGCGGAAGCGGAGCACCTTGGCAGCGCTCAGGTCCACCGCCTGCATGGGCTGCGAGCCCGGGATGAAGGCAATGCCGGCCCACGGGTAGGCGAAGCCCGGACGCACGTTCGCACTCACCTCCGCTGCGTGCTGGCCGTCAGCCTCCACGAAGGCCAGCTTTGCAATCGACTTTCCGCCCATGAAGTCATCGGTGGACGGCATCCAGCCCATCCCGAAGGGACTGCCGAGCTTTTGTTGCGTGAAAAGGCTGATGCGTCCTTCCGGCGGCAGTTCCAGGGCCCTGCCCTGCTGGGTGCTGGCTTCCTCCGCCACGGCCTTCAACCGCGAAGCGCGCAGCGGTGAAACCGGCGTGCCGTCCTTCCACACCTCGACAATGCGGCGCGTCGCGCTGATATCAGCCGTAGGGTCTCCCTCTACCAGCAGCAGGTCGGCCTTGTAGCCCTTGGCGATGCGGCCGCGCTGGGGCAGGCGGAAAGCCTGTGCCGGTACGCTGGTTGCGGCGGCCAGGACTTCGGACGGAGTCAAACCTGCCTGAGTCATCGACAGCAGCTCATGGTGCATGCTGGCGCCGTACTGGGTGCCTGCATTGCCCGCGTCCGTCCCCGCCAGCAACGTGACGCCTGCGTCCCGCAGCGCCTTCACGACGGCGCGCGGTGCACGCAGTTTCTCGGGCCGCGCGGTATTCCCATGGCTGGCCTTCAGGGACGACACCTGTTCTTTCAGCAGCAGCGCCATCAGCGAGCGGTCCTCCAGCACATCCTGCTCCTGCACGCCTGCGATACTCTCCATGACGCTGAAGGTCGGGATGATGAAGGCCTTGCGGCTGCGGGCCAACTTCACGAATGCCGCCAGGTCGTCCGGCGCAAGGTCTTCGCCCACGAAGAGGTGCACCAGCCCATCGGCGCCAGCCTCAAGCGCGGCGCGCGCGCTGGCCAGCGTGGCAATATGGACCACCGCCAGCTTGCCGCGGCGGTGCGCCGCATCTACCAGCGCCTTCATGGTCGGCAGGTCGAGGCTGGGCGTGGGCTCATCGCCGTTGCCCGGCTCCAGCACGATCTTGATGAAAGCAGAGCCTTCGGCGATGCGGGCATCGACCCAGCCCTGCGCTTGTTCCGGCCGGGTCAGCGTGGGGATGGGAATCCCGTACTCGGTGCCGTGCCCGCCCGGCACGGTGGCGAGCGTACCGGCGGAGAACAGGTCAGCGCGGTCGTGATTCTCTCCACGCTGCATGCGCGCCGTCATCTCCTGCATGACGGAGACGCCGGTGAACATGTCGATCTGGGTCGTGACGCCGAACAGGAGCGGCAGGTCCAGATAGCGGTAGGCATGCACGTGCGAGTCGATCAGGCCCGGCATCAGCGTGCGGCCCTTGCCTTCGATGATGGTGGTCTCCGCACGCGGCTTTCCGCGGAAGTCGGGATCGGCGATCCGGGTGCCGTCGATCAGCACATTGCGGTGTTCGTGCGTGCGCTGTCCGTCGAACACGCGCACATCGCGGATCAGCGTGGTGGCGGCGAATGCAGGCAGCGCTGCGCTGAGAGCGGCAGCCAGAAGCAGGGGTTTGAACATTTCTTCTCCCTGAGGTTGGGTGGGAGAAGTCTCCGGTGGCGGCCTTTCGCCCGCCAGAGCAAAAAGCCATCAATCCAGCATGACAAATGTCATCAACCGGGTGGCGGCCTCGATACGAGGGTGCGGGCGGTGGCGCCGCGGTGCGGGCTGGTGGAATAGATACCCTGTAGAAACCTTCTCAGCCCGTCGATGATCCCCTTGCGAACATTCGCGTGGTAGAAAGAATCTTTCTCAAAGTGAGGAGACAAACGTCTTCTTGCTTCTGGAAGATGATGGAAGGGAATCGATGGGAACATGTGATGGGTCATATGGTACTGAGTTCCCACCGGACAGAAAAGAAGAGTGCTCAGACCTCTGTTTTCAATCTCGATACATTCCTCGATGTGCTCACTCCAAGGAATGGGAGCGTCCCCCATGCTGAAATACTTGTGGGTCACCGCCAGGGCCCTGATGCCGTTGATCACGCCCACGAAGGTGATGATCGACGCCCAGACGACGATGGCGCTCCAGTGAAGCTTGCCCGATAGAACCAGGAAGACCAGGGCCCAGAGATAGGCAAACGTGATCATCTCCTGGATCGACCAGGACTTCAGCACGGACGCATCTTCGCTGACCCGACGAGCAAACCGGGACTTCATCCCCATGAAGGAAGCCTCTCTCAGCACCAGCTGCCGGAGCCTGGAGTGAAGGTGGCTCACGGGAGTCAGGATACAGAAACGGAGAATTCCCAGGTAAGGGAGGAACAGATTCATGCCCAGGAATTCAACGAGACCTGATGTCGGGGCCTTCTTGAAATTGATGTACTCCGGGTCAAGGCTCGTTCCGTATTTCTTCGAGTGATGGTCGAGGTGGTTATCACCGTAGATGAAAGCCGGAATCGCAAACAGGCCTCCTACGAGGAGGTTCCAGGCCCAGAAGAACGAACCAAACCTCCTTTGATCGAGGTGAGCAAGCTCATGGGTGAACGTCACGGCATGGTAGACACAAATGACGGAAACAAAGAAAACGCAGAAGAATACGAGGTCGAACCGAAGGTTGTTTGCTCGGTAGATTAGAAAGCTCAAGGAAGCCCAGGTCGAAAGGGTTGCCAGGAGGAAATAGCTCCAGAACACCTTCATGTCGGGTTCCATGAGATCGCTCAAGAGCGGTCTCAGCTCCTTGCGTCTGATTTCGATTCTCTCTTCTTCCATGTTCATCTCACTGACGTCAGGGCTGGGAGGGACGCGTTGGGCCGGGGAGGCACGTCTACCCCCAGCCGGCTCCTCGTCACGAGGATCAGCGGCCCCAGCAGGAGCAGCTCTCCCACGACGCCTGCCAGCATCGCCAGGGCGGTGAGCAGCCCGAAGTTCCGCGTGGGGCTGAAGTTGGACACCACCACCACCAACATTCCCAGGCCGATCACCAGCGCAATCCAGAAGGCCCCCAGGCCCTTGGTGCGCAGCGTCTCCTCGAGCGCCCGCTCCGGGTCGCCGTGCGCGCGCAGCCGCTCCCTCATGTACTGGATGAAGTGGATGGTGTCGTCCACCGCGATGCCCAGCACGATGGAGGACGCCATCGTCGTGGACAAGCTCAGTGGAATCCCCGCCCAGCCCATCCACCCCAGCACACAGATGATGGGGAACAGGTTGGAGGGGATGGTGAACAGCCCCGCGCGCACCGAGCGGAACACGAGGAAGATGGGGCCGAAGATGAGCAGGAACGACAGCCCCAGGCTGTTGATCTGGCTGCCGATGATGTTGTCCGTCATCTCCACCCACAGCCTCCCCTGCCCCGTGGCCACCGCGCGGTAGCCCTCCGAGGCGGGGAAGTGCTCCTGCAGGTACGCGCTCACCCGCCCGTAGAGTTCCTGGAGCCGGGTCGAGCCGTGCTCTCGCACCCGCGCCACCCCGCGCACCCACTGGTAGGACGCGTCCACGGACTCACCCAGGCTGTCGTCGCCGTTGAGCTGGAGGAGCTGCGCCACCTGCTCGCGCGTGTCCGGGATGCGGAAGGACTCCGGCCTTCCCTCGTCGAACTCCCGGTGCAGGAGCTTCACGTGGTCCACGAGCGAGGTGACGTGGTCCGCCCCCACCTCCTGCTTCAGGAAGGTGTCGAGCGCCTCCAGCTTGCGCAGCTCCGCCGGCTCGAGGAAGCGCTCGGGCTCCGTGGCGCGTATCGACACGATGAGCTGCGTGGTGCCTCCGAGGTGGTCCTCCACGAAGGTGGTGTGCTGGCGCAGGGGCGTCTGCTCCCCGAACTGCTCCAGGTTGTTCTCGTCCACCCTCAGGCGCGTCAGGCCCGCCCCCGCGACCAGGATGATGGCCACCGCCGCGGCCGCGAGCCAGCGCGGATGCCGAACCATCCAGCGGACGTACGCCGCCATCCACGTGTCGAGCCGGCCCGGTCCCCGGGCGGGCTCGCGCCGGATGTACCAGGACGCCGGCCTCAGCCGCGCCGCCAGCGGCAGCAGCAGGAAGGAGACCCCCATGGACAGCATCACCGCCAGCGCCGCCGCGAGGCCGAACTCGCGGACGGCCGGAGTGGGGCTGACCGACAGCGAGCCAAACCCCACCGCCGTCGTCAGGTCGCACATGAACACCGGCACCATCAGCTCCGCCAACGTGCGCACGGGCGCGCGCTCCGGTGTCTCCTCGAGGGCGTTGCGCGCCCACTCCGAGAGGAAGTGGATGACGTTCGCCACCGACAGCACCATCATCACCGGCGGAAGGATGGTGGAGAGGTTGTTGACGGAGCCGCCCACCCACGCCAGCGAGGCCATGCCCACCAGCAGGCATCCCGTCACGTTCACCACCGCCAGCAGCACGCCGGGGATCCTCCGGGAGAAGGCCCACAACAGCGCCACGGCCAGCGCGTAGACCATGGGGATGAAGCGCTCCAGGTCCACCCGCATGGAGTGCGCGATGTCCGTCTCCACCACCGGATCTCCCGTGAGGAAGAAGCGGGTGGGACTGCGCTCCTCTTCCTGCGCCAGCAGCCGGCGGACCTCCGCGACGAGCGCCGCTTTGCGCGCGTCATCCAGCCCGTTCACCAGGCGCACGCTCAGGGCTCCCACCGAGGGCGACACGTCCGAGAGCAGCCCTCCGCGAATGAGCGGGTTGCGGCGCGCGCGCTCACGCAGGGCCGCCAGCACGGCCGGTTCTTCCGGCGTCGGTTCGGGGACGAGGGGCATGGTGCGAAAGCCGTCCGAGTCCCCCACCAGGTCCTTCACGTGCGTGAGGCTGGTGACCTTGTCCACCGGAGAGCCTTCCGCCTCGTAGCCGGGCAGCTGGAGCCGTTGGAGGGCATCACTCAGCGCGCGCACCTGCTCCAGGCTTGCGCGTGAGAAGACGTCGTCCGTGCGGTAGCCCACGTAGAGCAGCTCGTCGTTGACGAAGTGGGCGTTGACCGCGTCCACGTCCGCCTGCAGGGGCGAGCTCCGGTCGAAGAAGGGCTCCCTCCCCGACTCCAACTTCAGATGCGGCAGGGTGAGAGCGCTGGCCAGCAGCAGGCCCGCCAAGAGCCCCCCCACACTCCACGGGTGCGTGTACAGCCACCCGGCCAGACGTTCGGAGAAGGCCTGCTCCTGCCCTTCGGAGGTCGCGCTCACGTGTGTTGCCCCATCGCTAGAAGCTTGCTTCCATGGAGGCTTCGAGGCGCGAGTTGTCCCGGAAGGGCGCGAAGCTGCCTTCCTCCGCGCTACCGAAGAGCCACAGGTATTCCAGCCGCGCCTTCACCCGGTCGAAGAGGACGTACTCCACTCGCGGGCTGGCGAAACCATCGTCCCCTTTCAAGGACAGCGTCCCGGCCACCTCGAAGCGCAGGTCCGGGCCGGCCTCGTAGGCCACGCGTGCCAGCAGCCCACTGGGCACGGGCCGCCGCAGCCGCCCGAGAGGGTCATCCGACAGGCGGCCCACCAGGGCCCGGGCGTGCACCCACTCCAGGAAGACATGCAGCGAGTGGTCCTGGAGAAAGGGCCCCACCTGGTAGTCCCCGCCGATGACGCCAATGGCATACGGGTCCTCCACGAAAGGATCCCGGGCCCGGCGGTCCCGGGTGAGAAAGGCCGCCGCCTCCGCCACCAGCCGCAGCTTGCCCAGGCTGTACTCCGCGTCGAACGTGGCGACGTGGACCCGCTCGTGGGAGCCCGTGACGGTGACCTCCAGCTCGGCAGGCGGCGTTGGCGTGGGCAGGATGTCCACGCGCAGGGTGGGCATCCTGTCCATCAGCGTGACGAAGCCCAGCGACAGGTCCGCTCCGCCCACCGAGGCCACCAGCCGCACGCCACCCTGCGCATGCGAGAGGCGGGCAGAGGGCACCCGTGGCGGCACCAGCGTGACTCGGGCCGGGAGCCCCTCCGGGAGCGGCAGCCGACCGCGGCTCCAGCGGGAGCGGGCCACGTAGGCGCCGTCCGGACCGATGGACTCGGGCAACGGCAGCAGGTTCGCCTCAGGGACTGGCAGGAAGTAGCCCTCCAGCAGCACCGGGCCGAAGAAGGCGCTCAGCCGGGCCATCCACGCGCCGCGATTCTCCGGGGCCAGGAGGTCGCGCAGGTCCACGGGGTCCAGCACGTCCGAGGGGTTGTAGAGGCTCGCGGCTCCCCAGGACGTCAGCAGGCGCCCGGTCCGAAACGCCCAGCGCGTGCCCTTCAGCTCGAAGTAGGCCTCCTCCACGTCGAAGCGGTCCCGGCTGGGATCCGCGAAGTCGCGGCGCATCAGGAACGAACCCTGCGCCCTGGCCCCCTCCGTCGAGCCCCGCACCTGGAGCGCCATCTCCGCCATGTTGCGCCCCGCCACCCGGTCGTCGCCCAGGTGCGTCGGGTAGCTGAAGTGCTCCACCGCCACCCGCGCGCCCAGCTCCACCGGCGGCTGGGTCTGGGGCGGCTCGGGCGCATCCTGGGTGAAGTCCACCCCGCTCATGGCCGCGGCCCACGCGTCATCGCTCGGGACGGAGGGCTCCGGCGCGAGGGGGGCTTCGGCCACGAGTGGCGGCTCGGGCGCCGTGTCCACGAG
The DNA here is from genome assembly GCF_024198175.1 of Pyxidicoccus xibeiensis. Classification (NCBI taxonomy): domain Bacteria; kingdom Pseudomonadati; phylum Myxococcota; class Myxococcia; order Myxococcales; family Myxococcaceae; genus Pyxidicoccus; species Pyxidicoccus xibeiensis. Next base: position 310,208 of record NZ_JAJVKV010000008.1, on the reverse strand, counting down.
GGGCTCGGCGCTCCGGGAGGGCAGCTTCCGCGACAGGGACTGGACCAGCCGGTCGGCGGCGTCGGCGCGCAGCCGCGGCTTGCCCAGATCCGCGAAGGCGAGCGCCAGCTCCTGCCCGCTGCCGGGCTCCACCGCGCGCAGCACCAGCCGGAAGCCCACCCCCCTGCGGGTGAGCGACGCCGTCACCGCCGTGTCGAAGGACAGGCGCGCCGCGAGCTTCGGCAGGTGCTCGGGGTCCGCCCAGCGGCCCGCCGGGACATGGAGGGCCCGCGCGGCCTCCGCGAGCTGCCGCTTCCCGACCGGCTGGAACCGCGCGCTGCGCTCCAGCGCGCGCTGAAGGGTGTCGCGCAGCGCGGACTCGGAGGCGCGCCCCGTGGCGTCCTTCACCCGCACCAGCCCGACCCGCGACGACACCTGGGGCTGTGCGGCCACCGCGGTGCCCGCCAGAGCCAGGAGCGGCAGCAGGGCCCCTCCCAGCAACCGCCATCTCATGGGTGGCACCGTCTACTCGACGCTCAGCGCGTGCTGGCTGAAGGTGTCCGACGCGAGGGTGAACTCCGTCTGGCGCTGTTCCACCGTGAGCACGGTGCGGTGCTTGCGCTGGACGTCGATGACCGTCGTCTCATCCGCCCGCCACACAGCGCCCGAGACCTTGCGGAGCTGGCTCATCCGCATCTCCTTGAGCGGCTGGAGCTTCCTGTCGAAGGCGCGCACGCGGACGGAGAAGAGGTTGTCCTTGCGCATCCAGATGTGCGTCTTGCCGTAGGGCGACTCCTTCACCACCTGGGGTGCGGATGGCACGGCTTCGATGAGGTGACAGTCCTGGCCATCCACCGTCTCGCTGCCGAGCAGGCGATAGCGGTAGTCCTCCACCTCCCGGCGCTTGAGGTCCTCGAAGAAGAAGTCGGTGCCGACGAAGCGGTCCCCCAGCTCCGCCTGCCCCACCCGGCGCGTCTTGCGGAAGGACGGCAGGTACAGCCACTGGTCGTCCCCGTCCTTCTCGTCCGGGGCCTGGAGGCTCAGCAGGGTGGTGCCCTTCACGTCCGCGGGCTGGAGGAAGCGCACGCGCAGCCGGTCCCCGCGCCCCTCGCCATCCAGCGTGATGAACTCCACCTGGCGCGTGCGCTGTGCCCCGCCCTGATCCTGCAGCATCAGACGGGAGCGCACCCGCTCCTGCGGCAGGCGGTGCTGGGCGTCACTCTTCCGCATCAGGACCAGGGCCTCGTCCTCGGCATGGGCCGGGACACCCAAGCCAGTCACGACCGCCACCAGGAGGGCGAGGAACGAACGAAACATGATGTGTCTCATGGATGGATTTCGGAGGGAGCCGACGTCAGGAGTAGGCCAGGGCAGGCACGGAACGGGACGGCCTGGAGGGGGCCACCGGGTGCGGGAGCGCGAAGGGCAGCACCGAGCTCAGGTGTGCCCGCTCCTCCGGACTGAGGGCGGCAATGACATCCGGGCGCAGCCGGGCCAGGTGCGCCACCGCACGTGCCCGGGGGCCCTGGAATCGCTCCAGGAAGTCCGGCTCCGCGGGGAAATGGAAGCCTGGTTCCTCCCGGACGCAATAGAACTGATAGGGATTGGCGTTGGAGGGGCGGGAGCCAAAGCGTTGCAGGAACTCGCGCGGGGCGTCCTTGACGCGCAACCGCAGGCAGATGGCCAGGGCCTTCTCCGACAGCCCCTGGTACCTGCGCCGCTCCCCCACGCGCTCGACCGGGAGGAAGCTGCGATACAGCACCTCCACGTCCGGGTGAACGGTCATCACCATGTCGTCCACGCCCAGCAGGGCCGCGGTCCGGTACACCATCTTGTTGAGCAGGTGCACCACGCCCGCGTTCCGGTGGCGGCGGGCAATGCACAGCGCCCCCACCTCCGCCAGCCGCCGCCCCTGGGCCCGCAGCTCCCCCAGCACGTCCGCGAAGGTCTTGTCCGAGGGGAGGCCCAGCGGGGAGTCCACATGCAGCGACACCGTCCCCACCACCTCGCCGGCGACCTTGGCCACGAGGACCACCGTCGAGGGGAGCAGCAGGTGCGGCGTCACGTGCACGCACTCGGGGCGTGGGGAGATCAACCCGCGGTGCACGTAGCCTTCGTGGAGTATCCGCGCGGCAGCCTCCAGCTCCGCGGGGCTCTCCGCCACCTCGATGCTCACGCCCGCCAGGGTTGCGGAGTCGATGCGAGAAATCGAGCGGACCAGCCGCTCCTGCATTTCCTGGGGAAGCCACCGCAGACACTGGCGGACGAGATGTCTCATGCCGACCCGTAGAGCAATTCATGGACCAACCCCGGGGCACGCGCGCATTCCCTGTGGAGACTTACATCGCGCGTCGGGCGCGACAGCCCTCGGGCCGTAGACAGTCCCCCACAGTCTGTTGGGCGATGCCCACGAACAGCCAATTCCAAGAAACTGCGCGACCGCCGGCCCCGGGAATGGTGTCACATTTTTTCATTGCACCCGGCGCGCTTCAATGGCTCTCTAGTCAGACACATCCACAGCGTGCCTCCGCAAGTGATTGCGACCCTGCCGCGTCCCTCCCTCTCCGCCAGCTCACGGGTCCACTGCCATGTCTCTCCTTTCCTCCACCGGGTTGTCCGCGCAGACCCTGCAAGCGCTGGCCGGAATTGTCGGCCCGCGGTGGCTCCGAACCGGAGAGGAGGCTTGGAAGCGGGGCACGAGCACCACGTCCGTGAGCAGGCGAGTCCCGGCGGTGGTCTTCCCCGCGTCGACGCGTGAAGTCGTGGCCCTGGTGGAGCTGGCCAACGCGCGAGGGCTGGCCCTGTACCCGGTGAGCACCGGCCGTAACTGGGGCTACGGCTGCGGGGCGCCCGTGCGGGATGACTGCGTGGTGGTGGACCTGTCGCGGATGGACCGCATCGTGTCGCTCGACGCGGAGCTGGGCCTCGTCACCGTCCAACCCGGGGTGACGCAGGGGATGCTGAGTCAGTACCTCCGAGCGCACCAGCTTCCCTTCCTGGTGCCCGTCACGGGGGCCGGCCCGGACTGCAGCCTGCTGGGCAACGCGCTGGAGCGCGGCTACGGCATCACCCCGCATGCGGACCACTTCGGCGCAATCACCCGGCTGGAGGCGGTGCTCCCGGACGGCTCGCTGTACCGGTCCGCGCACGGGGACCTTGGGGGACAGCGGGTGGACCAGGCCTTCAAGTGGGGCGTGGGCCCGTACCTGGACGGGCTCTTCTCCCAGAGCAACCTGGGCATCGTCACCGACCTCACCTTCGTGCTCGCCCGGAGGCCCGAGCACCTGGAGGCCTTCTTCTTCTGGGTGCGCGAGGACACGGGGCTGGAGGACGCGGTGGGGGCCATCCGCGAGACGCTGCGGGAGGTGGGCGGGGTGGTGGGCGCCATCAACCTCCTCAACCCCCAGCGCGTGCTGTCCATGGTCGCGCCCTACCCGCGCGACCGGGTGCCGCGCGGTGAGGCGCTCTCCTCGGAGCTCCTGGCCGAGCTGACCTCCCAGCATGGCGTGGCGGCGTGGACGGGCACCGGAGGCCTGTACGGCACGCGCGAGGTGGTGCGCGCCGCGCGGAGCACCATCCAGCGGAGGCTGGGGCGGGTGGCGCGGCGCCTCGTGTTCCTGGGTGCGGATCGGGCCCGCACGCTGGGCCAGTGGCTCCCCCGGCTGCCACTGGGACTCGGCGCGAAGCTGGCCCCGCAGGCGCGCACCCTGTCCAACGTGCTGAGCGTCCTGGAGGGTGTCCCCACCCAGATGGCCTTGCCGCTGGCCTACTGGAAGTCAGGCCGACGCCCGCCGGAAGGGGCGCCCCTGAACCCGCACGCGGATGGCTGCGGTCTGCTGTGGACCTCTCCGCTCGTCCCCATGGTGCCGGAGCTGGTGCGCACCTACGTGCGGACCGTGCGGGAGGTCACCGCGCGGCACCGCATGGAGCCGCTCATCACCCTCACCTCGCTGTCCGACCGCTGCTTCGACAGCTCCATCCCGCTGCTGTTCGACCGGGAGGATGCAGACGAGGCCGCCCGCGCGCTCGCCTGCCAGCAGGCCTTGCTGGACACCTGCCGCCGCGAGGGCTTCCTGCCCTACCGCGTGGGAACCCACACCATGCGCTGGCTCGCCGAGCAGGCGCCCCAGGCCTGGCGACTCACCGAGCACCTCAAGCGCGCCCTGGACCCGCGCCAGGTGCTCGCGCCTGACCGGTATTCCGGGCCGGGCGCGCCGGACGTGGCATGACGTGTCACACGCGAGCCCGGGCTGTAGCCTGTTCCTTCGCTGCGGCGCCAACAGGCGGGAGTCCTCAACACACAGCGAGACAGGTGCCAGCAGGCGATGCGCCGCCTGCTGGCGGACCGCGGCCTAGAGGTAGGTCACCGTCTCGTTGCAGTAGTACACGCAGTCGTAGATGACGGGACCGCAACCACGAGGACCGCCGCGAACCTTGGTCTTGAGCTTCATGTGTTTCCCCCTTGTTGGAACAGCGTCTCTCCCGATGCACAATGACTGACACACTGGGAGTGAATGAAGACTAATGGAGTTCCCCAGCCAATCAAACCCCGCCACACAAAACCAGGCGCCAAACAATTATACGAGAGCGACACGTGAAGAAGCGGGCCAGCCCCATCGACGCGAGGGGAAGGTCACGGCACGGGTGCATGCCTCGCTCGATGACCTCTTCGAAGAGCAGGAACGCAAGCTGGCGGAGAACGTCCTGCCAGGCTTCCTGTCCGAGGAGTGGCCCCGGCTGCGCCCTGCGATGGATGCGCTCGCCGCGGGCCAGACGGTCCTGCGCGAACTCTGAGGCGGGCCCCGGAGACTGGGGCCGACTCGCACTCGACCTGTGCCGCTGGTCCGCCGACCCGGTGCGCATCGTGACGCCGAGCTCATCCGCATCAACACCGACCCGGGCACCGAGGCTTCTGACGGAACCACCACCCTGCCGCTGGGTGCGAGGGAGGCCCTGCTGGCCCTCGGGCAACGGCTACTGCCCTGAGCAAGCGCCTCCTGATGCGGCGACGGGAGCAGGGCTCGACGTCAGAGGCCCACCTCGGCACATGCGGCGGCCTTCAGCTGCATGCGGTCGACGCCGAGCACGTTGAGCGCGCGGATGGCGGTGCCACGTTCGAGCGAGCAGGCAGCAGCGACCACGTGCGCGCCTCGCAGCTGCGACGGCCGGGTCGACTTCGATAGGGCGACAGCCTCCTGGAACACCTGCTGCGCCTGCGGCGTCGACCGGAAGAGGCCGGGCGTCGGCCGGCGCTCCAGGGGCGCGTCTCCCTCGGCATCGTCAGCAGCGAGCCCCGTGGAGCTCAGCGCGGAGTGGTGGGCGGCCTCGATGGCCTTGCGCAGCGAGGAGAGGTCCGTCCCGACACGCGCGAAGGCGCGCACCGCGCTTCCATCTGGCAGCTGCAGGGCGGAGAGCAGCAGGTGCTCCGGGCCTGGCAGCTCCTCGCCCGCTCGCAGCGCCTCCCCTTCCGCATTCGTCAGCAGCTGCTTGATGGTCCTCATGTCCTTCACGGCGTCCAGCAGTCCCATGACATCCTCCTCGGTGGTGCTCAGCGACTGCCCGGCTCGCGAAGCTGCGGCGAGAACTTCTTGTGGGCCGCCTGCGCGCTGATGCCGAGCGCCTCGCCGATCTGCGCCCAGGTCCAACCCTGACCGACGGCCTCGATCACCGCGGCGAGCTCGAGCTGGGTCGCGCGACGGCGCAGGGCGACGACCGCCGCGAGCGCCGCCTCGGGGTCGTCCGGTGCCGGGAGTCGCGTCAGGTCCTTCATGCCCATCAACTTAAGTTGATGAGGCCCCGCCGTCAACCCAGGTTGATGGACCTGCGACGACGCTCAGTCCCTGGAGCGGCATCCGAGGCGGTCCGCGGCGGCTCGCGGAGACGCCGCCGGAACCTTCGGGCTTTGCTCAGCACCACGGGTTGCTGACGTCGAGGCCCCCGGCGAACGGCTACTCGAGCCGGAGGAAGTAGAGCGGCTGCCGGGCGTCGGGCATGGCCACGATGCCACGCAGCGCCGGCACGTAGCGGAAGCGGCTGTTGATGCCGGCATTCACGGTCCCAGGCGGCGTGGCCGAGCCGGGGCCCAGTTCCAGGATGCTCACCGAGTACGGGGCATCGTCCGTGGCGCCCGGGGTGACCACGAAGACTTCTCCGGGGGCCGCGCGGCCGTCATAGAACAGGAACCGGTCTTGGCCGGGGTCGTAGACCATCGCCGCGTACACCGGGATGAGACTCTGCAGCCGGGTGAGCGCGGGACCTGGAGCCAGGGTGACCTTGTACTGGGTCTTGCCTCCCACGGGGATGCGTGAGGAGTTGAACCCGGGGTTGCCGTAGCCCTGCCCGTCTGCCCACATCAAGGAGAAGAGCTGGTTGCGCCGCGAGTCGTAGGCGACCGGAAAGCGAATGGGAATCGGGTGCGAGGTGAGCGGCTCCGACCAGGTGTTCGTCTCCGGTGCGAAGACCGCGAAGTTGTTGTTCCAGATGTGCCCGTTCCCGTCGCGCACCAGGCCCGTGAAGGGGGCTGACTCGCTGGCCCAGGTGCCCGCGGGGTCCCAGCTGTTCGTGTCGGGGTTGAAGCCGTCGACCTGGGGGAAATGGTGCGCATTGGGATAGCTGCCACGGTGGCCGACCAGCATCACCCGGTGGACCGAGGCCACCCAGTGGATGGTCTGGTAGAGGTGCCTCGATCCCGGAGTGCCATCCGGGTAGTACGGCACGTCGTTGGCAATCGTGGTGCTGGCGGCCTTCCGGATGACCCAGGTCGGAGCGTCGAGCCGCAGATCGAGGGAGACCACGCGATTGTCGGCGCTGTCCGAGTGGCCGCCCGCGGCGGCGATGAACAGCTCGCTGGTGTCCTCGCGGATGGCCATGCCGGAGAAGGCGTTGACCGCGGAGCCGCCAGCGCCCTGGGTCCCCGGGATGACGAACCACTCGTTCAGGGCATGGCCCGTGAACCAGGCGGGGGTCAGCGGACCGCCGTCGACCATGCCCGCATCGGGAGAACCGCCATCCATCATGGGGCCCGAGTCGGGCGCCCCGGCGTCCGGGGTTTCAGGTGTCCCCGCGTCGCCAGGCCTGTCGCTCTCTCCTGTGCATCCAGACGCCGCGGTCAGCAGGAACAGCAGGGCCAACGTCGCCCGACGCAACACCATGGAAGACTCCAGATCGAGGGGGGCGCCCACCCTGGCTCAGGACACGCTGATGCGCCAGCGCCTTCGCTGGGTTCTAGCTCCACCCGTCAGCGGCGAGGACGAGCTGGCGGACCTCGGAGCTGCGCTGGATGGCCAGCTCCTGGATGAACCGCGCCGCCCGGTTCAGTGGCTCGGGAAACTCCCCGCTCAGGATGGCCCTCGCATCCTCGAAGCGCTCCAGCTCGCGCAGCGCCTCTGCCCGCTGACGCTACTGCGCGAGGCCTCCTGACACCATGGCGCCTCGGCTCCACGCCCCTGGGACAGCCTCAGCAGCCCTCCACTCCCCCTCTGTACCCGCACGCTCCATGCGTCCTCTCCGTCGAGGTGGTCCCGGTCAGCGCTCCTCCAGCGCGTGAAACTCACCGTCAGTGCCCGTGAAGTACACGCGGACACCGATATCAGCCAGCGGGCGCGCCTCCCGGAGGGCCGCGGCCTCGTCGGGGAAGATGACGCGGAGCTCCCGGAGCGGGCGGCCGTCGGGAACCACGCCCTCGTGCAGGAAGGCGAGCAGGTTGAAGAGCTCCCAGCCGTGGGGGTGGGTGCCCGGGGGCGTCCAGGCGGCGAAGGTGAGGACGCCGGTGTCGGCGTCATAGCCGGCGGGGCGGAGCGTCTCCGTGCCAGCAATGAAGAGGGGCTCCTCTTCTGGCAGCGGCGTGGCGGGGCGGTAGACGGTCCGACCGGCGCGGGCGGCGCGCGCGAGCGCCCACTGGGAGGGCCCGGCGACCTCCAGCCAGCTCACGGTGTCGAGGGCTGCCTCGCCGCGCGACACGAGCAGGAAGCCGTCGCGCTCCTCCACCTGCTCCCAGGCCGCGAGGAAGGCCTCCACGGAGGAGTAGGCCTCCTCGACGCGGGAGCGCCGAACCAGGACGAGGATGGCATCGGGAGCGGCGAGGGGCGGGCTGGGAAGACAGTTGGCACCGACTCCCCGGAGGACGCTCATGGACGCGATGCCGGTGCCAGGGCCCAGCAGGCCGATCCAGCGGCGCGAAGCCGCCACGGCGGCGGGCAGGAGGTGCACGGGGTCGCGCTGCACGTCCACGGGAAGCCGGAGGGTGAAGCGCGTGCCGCTCGGGCCCACCGGGGTGATGGCCCCGCTCCAACCGCCCGCGACCTCGAACGCGAGCCCGCCCGGCCCGCGGGCTTCGGGAGGCGGCGTGGGCGTGGGCGGGCGCGCGCGCTCGTCCATCCCCCAGGCGGTGAGCGGCGGGAGGCCGGCCACCTCCCAGGTCTGGCGCGCCTGTGCGGCCACCTCCTCGAGGCTGGCGCCGATGAGCTGCGCTTCGATGGTGAGGCTCTCCGGATAGCGGGGCATCAGTGTTCCTCGGAGCCGCCGGTGGTGGCGGCCGGCGTCGGGGCGGCCTGCGTCGGGGCGGCCGCGGCGGCCCTCGGCATGGGCTGGAGGTTGCCGGCCTCGTCAACGTACATGACGCGGATGTTCGGGTGGCGGGCCGAGGAGTCGAGGTTCGCGGCGATGCGCAAGGCGTTCCGCCGGTTCTCGCAGATGTAGATGATGCCCGCATAGCGGGCCCCGTTCACCGCGACGAGCTCGCCGTTGTTCGCAACGAGGTTCTGGTGGTACCCGAGCGACTGCGCGGTGTCGTAGGAGCCGCCGACCTTGTTGTCGCCAAGGAACTCGCGCGTGACAGTCGTTCCGCCTTGCGTCTCGGAGACGCGAACGGCCGTGTCGGCGAACCGGTCCGCCCCATTCCACGGCCCGAGGCCCAGCTCACGATCTCGAAGCCAGGTCATCGAGAGCGAGCCCGGATCCCCACGCAGGCGCCGGTTGACCCAGCCGGTGAAGAGGGCGCCAGAGGAGGCGTTGTCCGGCTGCTGTGCGAGCAGCATGTCCAGCCGGTCGCGCTGCACGGCGGGCTCCGCGGCGCCGTTGCCGGTGATGACGTCGAGCTCGTCGCTCCGGATGGCGCGCCGGAAGTGTCCGTAGGCGGCCTCGCCATAGCCGGGGGCGAGGTTGGCGGAGGCGCGCGCGGCCGTCTCGGCGCCCGTGCGCAGGCCCTGGCCGGGGCTGGCCTCCACGATTCCGTCCAGCGTCTCGAGCGCGGGCGCCCACTGCCGGAGGATGCCGCGGGACGTCGCATCGTCCCGCACGCCGCGCCCCGTGAGCGCGGTCTCCAGGGGGCGGTATTCGCCCGTGGGGTGAGTGATGCCCGCGGAGGCCTGGCGGGTCTCGAAGGTGCTCCGCTGCGGGCGCGGCTCGATGACCATCTGCCCGTTCTGGCGCAGGGGCCGGCCGTCCGGGCCATGCACCACGCGCATCGACTGCCCCGTCGCCCCCGGGATGAGCTGAAGCTGCCAGCCGTCGCCCTCGCGGAGGTACTGGTGGCCCGGTGGCGGCGGGTCGTAGCCGGCGCGCTGCGCGAGCGCGCTGTTGATGTCCGAGGTGCTCCCCGAGCGCACGAGCACCGGCTGGCCCCCCTCGCGCACGACGGTGTACTGCACCCAGTCCGGGCCGCGCGGGTGGAGCGGGTCGGCGACGAGGTCGAAGCCGTCGCCGTTGCCTCGACGCCGGTAGAAGTGGCCGGGGGGCGGCGCGGGGTAGCCGTCCGCGAGCGCCGCGGTGCGGTTCTTGTCGCGCTGGGACCCACCCTCGACCGCCACGTAGCCCTTGCCCTTGGCTTCGATGCCCTGGCGGATGGTCGCGTCATGGCGGGCAACCTGGGCGTCGAGGTGGTCGAGGTCGGCGACCAGGTCCTCGACCGCGCCGGAGTCGCGGGTGCGCGCGAGGGCGTCGAGCCGCTGGCGGATGAGCCGGTCGAGCTTCTCGAGCTCGAAGCGGGCCTCGAACAGCTGGGAGCCGGGCTGGGGCGCGGTATGACCGGTGATCCAGCGCCGCAGGCGGTCCATGACCTGGCGGATGCGCCCGGACACTCCGGAGTAGCCACGCAGCGCGTTCACCAGGGGAAGGTGGGCCGCGATGTTGTGCGCTGCGCCGGGGCCTACGCGGATCCGCACCGAGTCGGCGGCGACGAGGCCGTTCTCGACGGTGTACACGACCCGCACCTCGCCGGCCGGCAGGTCCGC